>CAYXQZ010000264.1:0-1544 GCA_964466415.1 uncultured Paludibacter sp. | reverse complement strand
TCTTATTAAAAAAAATGAACATACATATTTTACAACACGAAGCTTTTGAATCGCCTGCTGCTATTGAAAATTGGATAAAAACTTGTGGACATCAAGCAAGTTATACCCGATTTTATAATTTTGAAAAATTGCCCGAAAGTATTGATTCAATTGATTTGTTGCTAATATTGGGTGGTCCACAATCGCCTTCAACAACTACCGACGAGTGTTCCTATTTTGATGGAAAAGCCGAAATTACGTTTATTAAAAAAGCCATTGAAGCCAATAAAAAAGTACTTGGCATTTGCCTTGGTGCTCAGCTTGTTGGCGAAGCTTTGGGTGCAAAAGTGGAGCATAGCCCTAATCGGGAAATTGGAAAATACGCAATTAAGTTGACAAATGCAGGGATGAGTGATCCATTAACTTCGCTAATACCCAAAATTATTGAAGTTGGGCATTGGCACGGTGATATGCCAGGATTGACCGCCGAAAGTGAAATTTTGGCAACAAGTGATGGTTGTCCAAGGCAAATAGTGCGTTATTTACCAATGGTTTATGGGTTTCAATGTCACTTGGAATTTACTTCTGACGCTATTGCCGAAATGATAGAAAACTGCGGCGATGAATTAGTGAAATTTGCCGAAAAACCTTATATTCAAACACAAAAACAATTACTGGAAAATGATTATTCGGAGATGAACGAGCTATTGTTTAAAATGTTGGATAAGTTTTCAACAATGCACTGAAAATTATAGTCGAAAATATTGGCTGTGAACAAAATTATTCTAACTTTGCACAACTGAAGAAAACATATAAATTTAAAACAAAATAATAATAACTATGGCAGAAAAAACAAAAGACGATGTACGCAAACCGTCGTTAGAAAAACTGAAAGCATTGCAATTGGCAATGGATAAAATTGACAAAGATCATGGTAAGGGCGCCATTATGCGTATGGGCGACAACAAAGTAGAAGATATAGCCGTAATTTCGACTGGTTCAATTGGCCTTAACGTGGCACTCGGTGTGGGTGGATATCCTCGCGGACGTGTGATAGAAATTTATGGTCCAGAATCATCAGGTAAAACAACCTTGGCTATTCATGCTATTGCCGAAGCACAAAAAGCAGGTGGTATAGCTGCCATTATTGATGCTGAACATGCGTTCGACCGTTTTTATGCCGAAAAATTGGGTGTAAATATCGACGAATTGCTTATTTCGCAACCCGATAACGGTGAGCAAGCATTGGAAATTGCCGACCAACTTATCCGTTCATCGGCAGTGGATTTGGTAGTTATTGACTCGGTAGCTGCACTTACTCCAAAAGCCGAACTCGAAGGCGATATGGGCGATTCGAAAATGGGTTTACAAGCACGCCTTATGTCGCAAGCATTGCGTAAACTTACAGCCAATATCAACAAAACAAACACAACTTGTATGTTTATCAATCAGTTGCGCGAAAAAATTGGCGTTATGTTTGGTAATCCCGAAACAACAACAGGTGGAAATGCACTGAAATTCTATGCTTCGGTACGTTTGGATATTCGTAAAATTGGCCAGTTGAA
>CAYXQZ010000263.1:0-3957 GCA_964466415.1 uncultured Paludibacter sp. | reverse complement strand
AAATGAATTATATCGACGGAGAAATCCTATACGTAAATAAACCGCTTAACTGGACGTCGTTTAACTTGGTTAGCAAACTTCGGTGGAAGTTGCATAAAACCTTGAAAATAAAAAAACTAAAGGTTGGACATGCTGGAACGCTCGATCCGCTTGCTACGGGTGTAATGATAATTTGCACTGGTCGTAAAACAAAGCTAATTGAGACTTTTCAGTATCAAACCAAAGAATATATTGCTACCTTGGAATTGGGTGTTACAACGCCTTCGTTCGACAAGGAATTGCCTGTAGATGCTACTTTTCCGACCGAACATATAACAAGAGCGCTTGTTGATCAGGTGATTCCAACATTTATCGGCGAAATTTGGCAAGTTCCACCCGTATATTCTGCTGTAAAAGTGGATGGAAAACGTGCCTACGATTATGCCCGCGATGGTCAGGAAGTAGAATTAAAGGCTAAATTACTGGTGATCGACGAAATAGAAGTGCTCGATTTTGGATTGCCATTTTTAAAAATACGTGTTGTTTGTAGCAAAGGTACATACATTAGAGCATTGGCACGTGATATTGGACTTGCCTTGGGCAGTGGAGCGCATTTAGCGGCCCTTGAGCGCACGCGCATAGGCGAAGTTAAACTGCAAGACTGCTGGGAAATTGAAGCGCTTGTAGAACAAATAGGAAAAGAAATTTTAGAATAAAAAAGATTGCATTATGAAGTTATCAAAATTTAAGTTTAAGTTACCCGATGAGCTTATTGCTCAGTATCCGACTCGTCACCGCGACGAATCACGCTTAATGGTTCTCGACAGAAAAACAGGAAAAATTGAACATCGCATTTTTAAAGATGTGTTGGAATATTTCAATGAACATGATTTATTTATATTTAATGATACAAAAGTATTTCCGGCCCGATTGTATGGAAATAAAGAAAAAACAGGTGCTCAAATCGAAGTTTTTTTAATGCGTGAGTTAAATCACGAAATGAAACTTTGGGACGTATTGGTGGAGCCTGCTCGTAAAATTCGTATCGGCAACAAGCTTTATTTTGGTGATGACGACTCAGTTGTGGCCGAAGTAATTGACAATACTACTTCGCGTGGACGCACATTGCGCTTTTTGTTCGATGGCACACACGACGAGTTTAAAAAAGCTTTGTACGACCTTGGCGAAACTCCTCTCCCACGCAACATAACCCGCGCTGTGGAAGCTGATGATGCTGAACGCTTTCAAACTATTTTTGCAAGCAAAGAAGGTGCTGTTTCGGTTCCAGCTGCAGGCACTCACTTTAGTCGTGAACTGCTTAAACGCATGGAAATTAAAGGGATTGACTCTACATTCGTTACTTCGCACATGAGTTTAGGTAACTTCCGCGAAATTGATGTGGAAGATCTCACCAAACATAAAATGGATTCGGAGCAAATGGAAATTACACGCGAAACGGCTGAATACGTGAATATGAAACGTGATGAAAACCGTAATATTTGTGCTGTAGGAACCACCGTAATGCGTGCTTTGGAAACAGTAGTTGGCACCGAAGGTAAAATTAAAGCCTACGAAGGCTGGACTAATAAATTTATTTTTCCTCCTTACGATTTCACCGTGGCTAATTCACTTATAACAAACTTCCACTTGCCATATTCCACTTTGCTTATGCTCGCTGCATCGTTTGGCGGGTACGATAGTGTAATGAATGCCTACGAAGTAGCTATTAAAGAAGGTTATCGATTTGGTGTTTACGGCGATGCTATGCTTATCATTTAAAAAACCGAAACGGAATTTGATATCAAAAAAAAATAGTGGGCTAAATTAGTCCACTATTTTTTTTGTTATCATTTGGTCAATAATACGTACTTGTAAATTGAGCTTTCTTTTTGGGTTTAAAATTCAGGAATTTGTAACTATCGAGGTAAATTACCGTACCAATTAACGAGGTGATACCAGCAGCTAAAGGTAATGCTATGGATACTTTGGGACTGTACTGAGCCGAAATAAATGAAACTGCCGACAAGCCAATTGATACATACAATAACGAATGATAACGACGGTTATAAACGTAATGCGATGTAAGTCGTTTCTCGATATCAACAATTTGCGCCGTTTTAGCTAAATCTTGTTGTTGCAACACATCAATCTTGGCATTTAATGCAGCAATAATTGAATCGTTTGTAGATTGCGAAAAAACAGCCGTGCTGAAAAACAGAACTAAGAAAAAGAGTAGTTGCTTCATAATAAATATTTTATAGTGTTGAAATTAAATTTGTAATGCCGTATTTTATTTCCCAAACGAATATGTATATCCTATTAGCAATCGCAATCCCGACCAACCTGGAGCATATTTATCGATATCGAAAGTATCATATTGATTATAACTATATGAATTCAACGATTCACCCGCTGCCATCATATAAGCTAGTTTACAATCAACTGAACTATGCTTAGCTAATTGAAAACTGGCTTTTACAGCTGGTTGAATATAAATGGTTTGTTGAAGTAAATGAGTGATTGATTGACTGTTCTCTGTAGGATAGTCATAAAACAACGCATATTTTGTCACTTCAATTTCCGAACCTAAACCTCCTGCTTCAAAGCTATATGAAAAACGGATTTTAGATGATTTAATGAATTGCTTTAGAAAATCCTTTTCCAACAAAACACCAAATTTCAAACCGCTACATTTAATATCATTGCGAACTTGACCAGAATAATCCGAAATACCCGACCGAGCTCCTGAGTATAACCATTGAATATCATAACCAAATCGCACTTTATCGTATTGTTTGGTGAAGTTTAAACCAAAGGTCAGGTTAGGCGAAAAATTATTTAAAACTTGAATAGGCAAATTGGTACTTGTGTTTATCTCGGTAAATAATGTACGAAGATGTGCCATCGAAAAAGTGCCAATACCGCTATAAATTGTAATAAAGCTTTTATTATCGGCTAACTCGTTTCGCCAGTTATCAATCAATGTATTCCGATAGGTATTTAAGTCTTGTGCTTGAGCAAAAATACACAAACACAAAAGAAAAATTATTACAATTCGTTTTATAAGACTCATTTTATCGGTTTTATCGGTTAAAAAGGCCAATTGTTAAGGTTTCGCCAACAACTTTATTTGGGTCAATAGCGCTTACTGGAAGAAACTCTACTCTAAACACCTTTGATTGATTTAATGCAGGGAGCGCACTCGTATACGAAAAAGAACATTGATTTACAAAAAACTTTGATTCCGAGCCCGAAGTAATATAAAAGTTACGTTTTATAGTCCCTAAAGCATAAACCCGACAACTATCAGTACCAATTTTCTCCGTTTTTAACGTGGGTAATGCATAATTTAATGTTGTGGAATACTTGCCAGTAACACTTGAACTCAGCAATGCATTTAACTCAAAAAACCGATATCCACTCACATAATCAGTAGGAATATACAATGATGTGTCGCCTTTTAACCCTGCATAGGTAGTAGTAGGAAGCGATGCCGAAATACTAGTTGCATATTTTGGTTTAACCCAGTAAAGTTCAACCACACTATCTTTATTGATTCTACTTTTGAGCGTTAAGTAATAATCGGTATTGCTGATAAAACGGACAGCGAGTTTCTTTTCCAGCAAATTATTTTCCAATCCCATTACATCAGCAATACTACCACTGTTGGTGCCGTAATATAACTTTGCAGTTAAATTAAACCAACTACTTGGCGTATTGGTTCCCGTAAAACTAATGCTAGAGTTTGCTATTTCATTGGTTTTACGAGTTAGCTTTGTGGTTAAGTACTCAAGTTCTAACTTATTTAACCTTAAGCCATTGGCCAATGTTGTAATTTTTATAGCTGTAGTTTCGAATAAATCAACAGAATCTTTATTTATCGAAAAATTTATTGTAGGTTTATCAGTTACATTTGTCTTTTCAACCGTTGTAAACGGAATATCGCTTAGCTCGTAGTTACACGAGCTAAGGATTATT
>CAYXQZ010000262.1:0-3992 GCA_964466415.1 uncultured Paludibacter sp. | reverse complement strand
AGCATAACGAAGCACTTTTTCAGAATCCAACAGTTTTTTTGCCCATTGAGGTAAATGCTTGAAAAAAGGACTTAGTTGCTCCAAATATATATTTACTGCACCGTAAAAAATAGGACTATCCGCTTCACAATCGTCGATAGTGAGCGGTAAATACATGGGAATCATAATTATATCATTCCCTGCATGTTTAAGCGATTGCGTCAGAAATTTATCTCTGGTGCAATTACCACAATAAAACGAACCGCCCGAGCCGGGCAATAAATAAGCTATCTTCATGGATTTTTTCCTTTAAATGCATACACTTTACCATCTTTTCCGGCAATAACCATAAAGTTATTAATCACTGCCGGTGTACTTTTCATGGCAATTCCTAATTCATAACTATAGAGTTTTTTGCCTGATAATGGATTTAAAAAATGAATTATGCCATCGTTTGAGCAAATAATAAGCTTGTCTTTTAACAGAACAGGCGAACTTTCGATTTTGCCATAAGCCTGATATTTCCAACGTATTTTACCTGTTTGTTTATCAAAACAATATACTTTTTTGTCGTGCGAACCTATAAAAACGCTGTTTGCATTCACTGCCGGCGAACTCAAAAATGGTGTGGCTTTTGGGTTTGTGAATTTCCATTTCTTTTTGTTTTTGGTCAAATCAACGCAGGTAAATCCGCCATCGTAATCGCCCACAAAAGCCAAATTTTCAGATATTGTGGCCGATTCGGCCACATAAGTTCCAATCTCAACTTTGGCGATGTTTTTTCCATTTTTAGCATCAATAATGTGCAAATAAGAGTCGCATCCACCAATTACAATCTTTTTATTATCAGTCGCAGCAGCTCCATTTAAATAATTCTCAGTCTCATACTTCCAGCTTGTTTTACCTGTTTCGAGCGATAAACAGTACAAGTTAAAATCGTAACTCGGTACTAATATTTTTATTCCATTACCTTCCGACATCCAATTTGCGGAACCCATTATTTGCCCTTCGGTGCGAAATTTCCATTTCAATTTGCCGGTTAGCTCGTCTAATGCATACACTAATCCACTTGAACTACTGATGATTACTGTTTTACGGATAATAATGGGCGACGATTCAATGGACGATTCTGTTTTGAATTTCCATTTTACTTTTCCGTTTTTGTCCAATGCATACAGTTGACCATCCATAGAACCAATAAAAATCAAATTACCACTTATTACGGGTGATGATTTAATCTCGTCACCCGTTTTGAACGACCAAAGTAACTTTATTGGTGTATTGAATATGCTGTGCGAAATGCCGTTCAATACATTGTTTCCTCTATGATTTGGCCATGAAGTGGCAGTTTGCGCAGAAGAGCAGACAGTAATAGTAAGAATTATGAGCAAATATATGATTTTTGGCACTATATAATAAATTTTGATACCATTATTTTAATAATCCTTGCTGCCTAAGCTCATCACGCAAAGCAGGACGGCGCGAGTATATCTTACATAATTCTTCAACTAAATCATATACTGGAACTGTATTTTTGACCGAAGTTAATAAAAAGTGCAATAAAACAGCCACATTATGATAGTAATTCCGACCCATATTATTTTCTAAAGAAACAAGGATTTTTGGTTTTGAAATCAAAAAACATTCTGTTGGATAGTTAATAATTACTGATTTCATTATATTTTCAAAATCACTTAGGTAACCAGAATATGTTTTTGAGTATTCTAAAATCTCTTTGTACATTGATTCTGTTTCGAGCATTTCGATATAAAATTTGTAAGTATAATCACTCTTAAATTTTGCAATAAAATCGTTTTTTTCGTTTGAAGATAATAAGTTTGCTATTCTTTTATAGTCTTCAATTTTATTTTGAGACTTGACTTTGTAACTCAGTACTTCTTTGCTGAATTTACTGTCATATTCGTCATTCATACCATCTGCAATAATATTTACTAACTTACTCTCAAAGATTGTAAAGAGTCTTTTTGCATTGAAATGAAATCGGACTGTATCTGTAACTTTCTGATATTCAAGCAAATTTGTTGCAACTACTACATCATCTGTACAAAGCTTTTCAGCTTCTGTTACCCACGATTCTGGAGTTGTAATCCGTGTTGCCTCTAAATAAGTATTTGGGAAAAGTTGTTTATATTCAATATTTAGTATGCAATCAGCATACACATTCTCACAACTTTCAGCATTATTACTTAATAGGCAAGTCATTATAAGGTCATGTATTTCAGTCGAAAACATATTTGCTTCACCCTCTTTGAAACAAAGCATTGTGTTGAGAATTGTTTCGGAAACAGCTTCACTATTCAGAATAGTTTTATGAATTTCTACTTCCAATTCTTTTTCAATTTTTTTCAAACAATTAGCAAAATATTCTTGTGAATCTCCCAAACAATCATATTCATCTTCGACCTCTGCTTCGTAACATGCTATTAATAGCCCTGTTAGCTGCGCCATAACGGTTTTAATGTCTCCAGTTTTTATTTGAGCAATTAATTCAGATTTAATACCATCAAAGAATTCGTCCACAACTTCCTCCACAGCCTCTTCATCCATTTCCCATTGTTCGTAATATCTATCACTTCTATTGTGATATCTGTCGTAATCGGGTTCTAAATCCAATTCCTGCAGGGCTTCTTGATATTCATTAGCCAGCGCAATTACTTTGTCGTTAAAGTTATAAACAGCATTTACTGTTTTGGTTGGAATTATTGTGAAGAAATTTATAAATTGAGCTTGTAACTCCTTCGAATTTTTCAATACTTTTTCGAGAAAATCAATTTTTTGTTCAGGTTTTAGCGAACTTAGAATATGAATGTACTTTTCCATAAAAAACTTCGTTTTGAATATGAATAATTATTAGTTTCTTACTGCAATAGCCCCTGTAGGGCAGTTTTTGGCACAACTTATAGCTGTTTTTTGAGTTAATTCATCAATATTTTTCTCAATAGGAATGGCAATCTCCACATCAAAACCTCGTCCATAAAACGCAAAACCGGTAATTTCGCCTTCTTTCTGTGCTGTTTGAATGCAAATGCCACATTTTATGCATTTCAACTTTTCAAAAATAATATTTTTATGCTCCAGATTTTTTACTGTACTTTTTGGTTTATCTATAGTATAAACACGCTGACTGGCTTTGTGTTCAGTTGACAAATTGCGTAAGGTGCAATTGTCTTTTTCCCTGCAATCGCAATGCAGGCAACGTTGAGCCTCTTTTATGGCTTGTTCGGCGGTAAATCCGGTTAGGTAATTTGCTGTTTTTACCTGTCCGGCATGATTACCAGCTTCTTTTAAAAATTCTTCCCGTTCCACTTCCGCAATGCGTTTGTATACGGAGTTGAATTTTCGCTCAGGTGTTTTAACTTCTTTATTTTCAATATATTCCAATGTCCACTCGCAAAGTTTCCGACCCAAAGCCGAAGCCCGTACAGCCATTTTACTCTTGGTAGGAATTTGTTTAGGAGCTAAAATAGTACAATTATTCGATTTGAAAATTTCCAATCCATTGAGTTGCGATGAAGTTATTTTGTTGAAAACGGAAGTTTCAATCAAGGTTTCAGCTCCAATGGTGAGTAAAATAAATGCATATTCTCCTGCTAATTCGTTGGCTATTTTTGCAGCGTCCACCAATTGGTTTTGGTGAAAAGAGACTCCCAATGCTTTAATATTCTCAATTTCAGCATCAAGTACTTTGCGTGGAAGCTTTTCTTCGGGAATATCAGTTCGCATTTTGCCACCGGGCAAGTCGTTTTTGTCAAATACATTACACTCGAAACCATTGAGAGCCAAATAATAAGCCGCAGCTAATCCGGCTGGTCCTGCTCCAATTACAGCTACTTTTATTCCATTTTTGGGTTTGATACTCGGTTTAATATTTTCATTTTCACCGACAAAACGTTTGAGCAAGCATATTGAAACAGACTCGTCAATGTCTTTACGTCGGCAAGCTTTTTCGCAGGGAGCGGGGCAAATATAACCCAAAATAGAAGGTAGAGCGA
>CAYXQZ010000261.1:0-4016 GCA_964466415.1 uncultured Paludibacter sp. | reverse complement strand
AAAAATTGAATTTTTTCATTCTATTTTGAGATTAATGAATTTATAATACAAGTTAGTTCTACTTTGACAGATTAAATATATGTCGTCCCTACGGGACTTTTACGATTATTTTTGAAGTTTACTTTTACCATATTTTTGTGCCTACGGCACTTTTTCTTAACCTCGTAGAGGTGTGATTATGGTAAAATTGATACAATCCCGAGATACAAAGTCCCGTAGGGACGACATAATCATAAAAAAGATCTAATCTGTCAAAGTAGAATTAGAAAGATGTAAAAACCGTGTATTGTGTTGCAAAAATAGCGAAATTTAAGAACAATCCATTATAACTCACTCAATATGTAAATCTTTAAACCTGAAAGTATGGTTTTAAAAAAAATAAACCTTTTATTGTTTTGCACTTCATTTATAATTCGTATATTTGCAGGCAATATTTTCCAAAGACATAAAAGTCTTTTCTCATTGAATTTCAATCATTTAAAATAGAAAATCTATGTCATTTATTGCAGAAAGAGTACAACTTGAAGGACTTACGTTCGACGATGTTTTACTTATCCCAGCCTATTCGGAAGTACTTCCACACAATGTACAGCTCACAACTCGTTTTTCACGTCGTATCGAACTAAAAATTCCGGTAGTTTCGGCTGCTATGGATACAGTTACCGAATCGAAATTGGCTATAGCCATTGCTCGTGAAGGTGGAATAGGTGTGATTCACAAAAACATGAGTATTGCCGAACAAGCCAAGCAGGTTAGCATAGTAAAACGTGCCGAAAATGGCATGATATCCAACCCTGTAACCATTAAACCTAATGCAACTGTAGGTGATGCGCTGGCTATGATGGCCGAATACAAAATTGGCGGTATACCAGTTGTTGACGAGAATTTTTACTTATTAGGTATTGTCACAAACCGCGATTTACGTTTCCAACGTAATATGGCTACCATTATCGACAGCGTAATGACTAAAAAGAATGTGATTACAACTACCCGCACTACCGACTTAGAAGCTGCTGCCGACATACTTCAACAATATAAGATTGAAAAACTACCTGTTGTTGACAAGGATAACAAATTAGTTGGTTTACTTACTTACAAAGACATTACCAAAGCCAAGGACAAACCAATGGCATCGAAAGATGAACAAGGACGTTTGCGTGTGGCTGCTGGTGTAGGTGTTACTGCCGACGTTTTCGATCGCATTGATGCATTAGTCGAAGCTGGCGTTGATGCTATAGTTATCGATACTGCTCATGGTCATTCAAAAGGAGTAGTTGACACACTTCGCGAAGCTAAAAAACGCTATCCTTCCATTGATATTATTGTTGGAAATATTGCAACAGGCGATGCTGCTAAAATGCTTGTCGAAGCAGGTGCCGATGGCGTAAAAGTGGGCATTGGACCAGGTTCAATTTGTACAACGCGTGTTATTGCCGGTGTTGGTGTTCCACAACTTTCGGCCATTTACGAAGTGGCCAAAGCATTAAAAGGAACTGACATACCTGTTATTGCCGATGGAGGTATTCGTTATTCGGGCGATATTGTAAAAGCCTTAGCAGCTGGAGCTTATACCATTATGGCGGGTTCATTGCTTGCAGGAGTTGAAGAATCGCCAGGCGAAACTATCATTTTTAATGGTCGTAAATTCAAATCGTATCGTGGTATGGGTTCGCTCGAAGCCATGGAAAAAGGATCAAAAGACCGCTACTTCCAAGATGGTGAAGCCGATATGAAAAAACTTGTTCCCGAAGGAATTGCAGCACGTGTACCTTTCAAAGGCACATTGTACGAAGTAGTTTTTCAAATGATTGGTGGTTTACGCGCAGGCATGGGTTATTGTGGAGCGGCTACTATTTTTGATTTGCACAATGCTCGCTTTACACGCATAACCAATGCTGGTGTGGCCGAAAGTCACCCGCATGACGTGTCAATTACGAGCGAAGCTCCTAATTATAGTAGAGGAGAGTAAAAAAAAATTAAATTCGCAAGATAAAATTCCAATAAATATAACATATTCGTATTTTTGAACGTTAATAGTTTTCAATCAAAATTTATCGTTATTTTTAATCAAATAATTCGTATGAGATCAGTTTCATTTTCAATTGCACTCTTATTTTTAGGAATTACAGCTACTTTAGCCAATGATCCGGTTTTAATGAAAATACACGGAAAGCCCGTTTTAAAATCGGAATTTGAGTACATTTACAACAAAAACAATTCGAACAACTCGTTGGATAAGAAAACATTGGATGAGTATGTTGACTTATTTGTAAACTTTAAACTTAAAGTTGAAGAGGCCAAAGCGCAAGGACTGGACACCACAAAATCGTTTATCAACGAACTTGCAGGATACCGCTCACAGCTTACAAAACCTTATTTGACCGATGCTAAAGTTGACGAATCGGTATTACAAGAAGCTTATAATCGTTTAAAAGAAGATGTAGAAGTAAGTCATATCCTTATTCGTATTCAACAAAACGCTTCGCCAGCCGATACCTTGGCTGCATGGAAAAAGATAAACGCTATTGCTAAACGCATTGAAAAAGAAGACTTTGCCAAAGTAGCTAAAGAAGTTTCGGAAGACGAATCGGCCAAGGAAAACAATGGTTATATCGGTTGGGTTTCGGCATTTCGCACCGTTTATCCGTTCGAAACAATGGCTTACAACACAAAACCTGGCACCATTTCGAAACCAGTACGTACTGCCTTTGGCTACCACATTGTAAAAGTGCAAGGCCGCAGAGAGTCGCAGGGCGAAATACTTGTAGCGCACATTATGCGTTTTACCGAACAAGGTAATGATGAAAAAAACAAGTCAGCCAAATTTAAAATTGACTCCATTTACGACCGCGTAAAAGCGGGTGATGATTTTGGAAAATTGGCCAACGATTTATCAGACGATAGAGGTTCGGCTACCAAAAATGGCGAATTACCTTGGTTTGGAGCTGGACGTATGATACCTGAATTTGAAAACGCTGCTTTTGCGCTTAAAAACAAAGGTGATATGAGCGCTCCAATTCAGTCGGCTTATGGTTGGCACATTATCAAATTAATCGACCGTAAAGGAATTGAATCGTTTGAAAACATGAAAGAAGACCTTCAGAGCAAAGTAAAACGCGATGAACGTGCTTCGTTGGGGCTTAAATCATTTGTTGCAAAACTCAAAAGCGATTATAAATTTACTACTAATAACGAATCGGTAAAAGAATATTATTCATTGTTGGATAAAAAAACGTTGACGGATTCTGTTTTTCAATTGGAAGCAGCGAAGCTTGCAAAACCTATTATGACTATTGCTGCTAAAGCTTTTACTCAGAGTGATTTTACACAATTTTTAAAAGCTAATTCGTATACCGACAAAACAGCAGCTGCCGATATTATTGATGAAAAATATGCTGCCTTCGTAGAGAAAGAAATTTTGGCTTATGAAGATTCGCAACTTGAAAAGAAATACGAAGATTTCCGTTTCTTGATGCAAGAATATCACGATGGTATTTTGCTTTTCGAAGTTAGCAATAACGAAGTTTGGGAAAAAGCGTCCAAAGACACCGAAGGCCTTGCAAAGTACTTTAACAATAACAAAGCCGATTACAAATGGGAAAAACCTCATTTCAAAGGTCGCTTGATTTCGTGCAAAGACAAGGAAACATTTAAAGCTGCTAAAGCAATTGTAAAAAAATCGCACAACGATTCCATTGACAAATACTTACGCACTCGCTTGAACGACAGCATTCAACATGTGAAAATTGAGAAAAACATTTTTGTACAAGGCGATAACAAACAGGTTGACAAATTGGCTTTCAAATCGAAAGCGGTGGTTGAAGCTGACAAAGATTATCCTTTTGTATTTGTAAGCGGAAAAATGCTCAAAACACTCCCTGAAGATTACACCGATGTACGTGGCTTAGTTACAGCCGATTACCAAGAGTATCTTGAAAAAGAATGGATTGCTAAATTGCGCACAAAATTTACTGTAGAGATTGATAAAAAAATACTCGAAACGGTAAAGAAGAATT
>CAYXQZ010000260.1:0-4039 GCA_964466415.1 uncultured Paludibacter sp. | reverse complement strand
GCGGTCACGACCAACGGGAGTAATTGCAATCCTGCTTTATGTATTATCAGGATTTTCAATCCGAAACACCGCTAACCGTACTTCAAACTTACTCCCAACAGAGGGAATCTAACATCCCCATGGTACAACATTTAAAACATTTTCGAACCGATTATTTATGTATTTGTAAATTTCAAAAGCAGTTGATTCGTATCCGCTTAACTCGAAAATTAATTCGTTTGTTCCATCTCCATCTATGTCGATTATATCAAAAAAAGAATACCCTGATCCCCATGAATCAATTTCATTTATATTGTTAACTTCTAACAGTTTAGTGAATATATTTTTTTGTTTACTAAATACTTGAATAGAAGAAATACACAAACTATCATTATCCTTATGAAAAACAGAAATAAGAATTGTATCGTTTTTGTTTGAAAGATAGTGGGATGAAATTTGTAAATCGCTATCGTTTATTTGTTTAATGCCTACTGAGTCAGTGAATGCAGACATTGATTTTTCTTTGATTTTAACTTTTGATATATTATCTAAATCGATTAAATTAAAATTCTTATAATTATTCTGTTTAACAGGTTTGCTTAAAGCAATAAAATATTCAAATGTATTTTTTACTGGTTTATTGTTAGTACTTCCTTGATATCCCTGATAATTAGGGCTGTTAAAATAATCCTTTTTCTTTTCCAAAACAGATGCAATGCCAACAGCTGGAGTTGCACATGAAAACGACTCGTATGTTACACCTCTAATATGATATTTATTAATTTCACAACATTTCTGGTATGAAATAAAATCTCGATTTTTCTTTAGTATTTCAAATGATTCTGTGTTTCTTAGGTCATCCAAAGACTCACACCATTTATCTTCAAATGATATAAACTTTCCAGATATATATTTTCCAATAAGTAGTATTAATTCACGTTTCTGATTTGAAATTTCATCAAATATATTAACCTGCAAAGCAATGTAATTCGTATCAATAGTATTATATAATTTGACTTTATCATTAAAAAGAATACTATCATTTACAAAGAAATTATTTCCAGAATTGCTATCTAAATTTATATTTCTAAATTGTGATTTGGAATTTATTTTAGGATATTCATTGTTTTTTTTGTTACAGGAGCTTGAACATAAAACAAGAAAAAGAAAAATATAATGAATTGATTTCATGTCATTAAGATTATTAATTTAAAAAATTTCTCTTATGCAAAAGTATAAATTATCTTTTATGTCAACAATAAATTTAAAAGTGAGTTCCCCCGTCTCGCCTGATATAGGAAATTGCGCACTGCCGTTGGGAACCAACGGTCTTGAGCTTGCGAAAAATTGTAATCCCAACATACTGTATTATAAGGATTTGTAATCTGAAATACTTGTAATTACATATCCAATACAAAGATAATTATTTATTTTGAAAGTTAAGCGGACTTGTTCTGAGCATCGGGATGGAAAATCATTAGCTATCGCCAAATTAATATGCAACGCTTTGAAACATCAAACCCATCGTGATTGTTTTTTTTCAAAGAAATCAATCTGATAATTAATAATTCGGTAAAAAAGCATTACTTTTGAATCGGAATAGTTATGTGGTAATTTGATAATATTGGCGCAGACAAGAATATACAAATGAGCAAAGTAATTTTATATATAGCTTCGAGTATCGATGGTTTTATTGCCCGAGAGAATGGTTCGTTGGATTGGTTGGATAATTTGCCAAATCCTGACAACATTGACCATGGTTACAATGAACTTTTAGCTGATATTGATACAATAATTATGGGGCGAAAAACGTATGACGTGTTGATTGGTTTTGGAATAGATTGGCCATACACAAATAAAAAAACCTATATTGTTTCGAGAAATTCAGAGCTAACCATTTCAACTCCAAATACATTCTTAGTAAATGAAGAATTAAACGCATTTACACATCAAATTAAACTATCGAACTCTAAAAACTGTTGGTTAGTTGGTGGTGGTGAATTAGTCCACTTTTACTTAAACAATAATCTGGTTGATAAAATGATAATTTCGATTGCTCCAGTAATTCTTGGCAAAGGTATTCCTTTATTTGTAGGTAAATCTACACCATCGAACTGGATGCTTGTGGATGTTGAAAAATTTAATACTGGCATTGTTAATTTGACATACAATAAAAATTAGAAGAAATGAATCACTTCCGTCAAGGAATAAAAAATATACCCGAAATTTGCGTTCAGCATGGCGTAAAAAAGGTGGTTATTGCTCCTGGCTCGCGCAATGCACCTCTTATTTTTGCATTGACGGCTCAGCCCTATATGGAATGTTTGAGTATAGCCGATGAACGCTCGGCAGCTTATTTCGCATTGGGAATGGCTCAGCAAAGTGGCGAAGCCGTAGCATTGGTTTGCACTTCGGGAACAGCTGTATTGAATTTTGCACCAGCTATAGCCGAGGCGTATTATCAGAATTTACCTTTGTTGGTTTTTACTGCCGACCGTCCTGCCGAAATGATAGATCAGGCTGATGGACAAACACTTCGCCAATCTAATATTTTTGGAAATTATATAAAAGCGAGTTTCGATTTACCAGTTGAAACACTAGTGGATGCTGACTTGAATTTCAGCGACCGA
The DNA here is from genome assembly GCA_964466415.1 of uncultured Paludibacter sp. Classification (GTDB taxonomy): domain Bacteria; phylum Bacteroidota; class Bacteroidia; order Bacteroidales; family Paludibacteraceae; genus Paludibacter. Next base: position 1,430 of record CAYXQZ010000260.1, on the reverse strand, counting down.
CAAGTTTCGCAAGCCATTGATACTGCTGTGACTTTTCCGCAAGGTCCGGTGCAAATAAATGTTCCACTTCGCGAACCAATTTATACTGCATTGCCCCTAAATCATAGCAACCCAAAGATTATCAAAACGCTTTTTTCTCAACCAACTATAAACAACGAAAGTTTGAAATCGCTTCAAAATAGTTGGAAAACTCACAAACGTAAATTGGTTGTTTTTGGTGTTTTTCCAAAAAATGAATGCTTATCAAAATTAGCTCAACAGCTTGCCAATGAACCTGATGTAGTAGTTATTGCTGAAAACCTTTCGAATATTGCTGGTGACAATATTATTACACAGCCCGAAGCATTATTTGCCAGAATTAATTCACTTACAAATAAGGAATTTTTTGCCCCAGATTTATTAATAACCATTGGTCACTCTGTTATTTGCAAACAATTAAAAATATTTCTGCGCAACCATCAAGCTACCGAGCAATGGCAAATTGAGTCGTCGATGCCTTATGTTGACACATACAAAAGTCTGACAACAATTATTCCTGGTTATGCTACCGAGAGTATTGGTAAAATGCTTTTTGGACAATGCAAAAGTGATTTTTCCGAAAATTATATGAGCGAAATGGCAACTGTAAATTCGCTCCACCATGAATTTTGTAATGACCAGCCTATTTCGGATATGGTTATAACTAAGCAATTGCTTGCGTTGATTCCTCAAAACACAACTTTACATTTGGCCAATAGCACTTCGGTGCGCTGGACGCAACTTTTTCCGGCTCGCACCGACCTTACTTATATCTGCAATAGAGGAACATCGGGCATAGATGGAAGCATGTCCACAGCAGCTGGTTATGCTTACACTTCGGGTCAGCCAACCGTTTTTCTGACTGGCGATATTTCATTTATTTATGATTCCAACGCCTTGTGGAACAATTATATAAGCAATAATCTGAAAATTATTGTCATGAATAATAATGGAGGAAATATTTTCCGCTTTATTGGCGATAAGGAATTAATGCAGAATAGTCTCGATTTTTTCACTACACCACATCAGGTGAAAATAAAATCGTTGGTTGAAGCTTATGGGCTGAATTATCTGGCATGTGATAAAACTGAAGATTTGACAGCAAGTATAAAAACCCTATTAAACGCTCCAAATGCAACAGTTTTGGAAATTTTTACTGATGCTGATTTGAATACTGAGAATTATAAGGGGTATTTTAAGAATATTTGCCTACGGCGATAAGGATGGATATTTGCCTGCGGCGATATTTGTTGATATTTTGCCTACGGCGATAAGGGTGGATATTTTGCCTGCGGCGATAAAGGTGGATATTTGCCTGCGGCGATATTTTTTGATATTTTGCCTGCGGCGATAAGGGTGGATATTTGCCTGCGGCGATATTTGTTGATATTTGCCTGCGGCGATAAGGGTGG
>CAYXQZ010000259.1:0-4065 GCA_964466415.1 uncultured Paludibacter sp. | reverse complement strand
TACAAAACCTACCAGTTCGTGGTGTATTACTTCAACACAAGATTTGTCACTGTATAGTACGGGCTATTCCTTATCCTTCAATTATATTTATATGCCTGCATATCAAATATATATGGCAGACGGCCGAACTCCTACTGATTTGGAAGTTTATATTTCGACCGATTACACAGGTGGAAAAGTTCAAGATGAAAAAGGCAACTGGGTAAATGGTACATGGACTAAAATAAATCAAAATATTAGTTGTAATATCAGTTTAGGTACTGTTTCTGGCAAATCGAGCGGGACACCTTGGGGGCCTACTTTTATAGGCACACCTTATCCAGGCGCCCAAACTGGTGATGATCCAGATGGACGAAAGGATTTGGTACGAGGCTCTGTATATGGTAAATGGATAAAATGTTCGTACGACATTACGAGTTATAAAAACGTCAAAACATTCACGGTAGCGTTTAAAATAGCTTCGTATTTTTCTGGAGACTTGCTAAATAATACAACTGTTCCAGGCCGTGGCGGTTCGTATTTCTTATCCGATTTCAATTATGTAGCGAAAGAAGTGAATCCTTAATACTGCCCCCTAACCCCCTAAAGGGGGAACAGGGAAAGAGAAAATATATAATTGATAAATAAGTAATACTAACTTCTATTCCCCCTTCAGGGGGTTAGGGGGCAGGTATAAAAACTAAATATAAATGAAAAAATCGATATTGATAATCTTACTGCTAATTGCAGCTACCATTCAAGCTTTTTCGCAGAAGTCGGTGCAGGGAGTTGTTACTGACAAAAACGGTTTGCCTTTAATTGGCGTAAATATTTTAGTAAAAGGTGCAAGTAAAGGCACTATTACTGATTTAGATGGTAAATTCAACATTCCCGGAGTGAAAAGTGCCGATGTATTAGTTTTTCGCTACTTAGGTTTCGAAACACAAGAATTAAAAGTAGCTGCGCAACAAAAAATTAATGTAACACTCGAAGCTTCGAACGTGCAACTTCAGGAAATGGTGGTAGTTGGTTATGGTACATCGAGAAAGATTGACCTTACCGGTTCGGTAGCTTCTATAGACGTACAGGATTTGTCCAAAACCGCTACAACAAACTTCGATCAGGCATTGGCGGGACGTGTTTCGGGTGTGCAGGTAACTTCTACTGATGGAACTCCGGGCGAAGCGCTGAATATTGTTATTCGTGGAGGAAACTCCATAACAGGTTCAAATGCACCGCTTTATGTAGTGGATGGTATACCAATGGAAACTTTCGACCCCGCCAGCATCAGTACACGCGACATAAAGAGCTTCGACATTTTGAAAGATGCTTCGGCAACGGCCATTTACGGTTCACGTGGTGCTAACGGCGTAATTGTGATAACTACCAACAGTGGTTCCAACGATGGAAAAACGGAGGTAGCGGTTCACGTAGGTGGTGGCGCTCAATACATTCGTAATCGCTTAGAAGTGTTGAGCCCCTACGAATATGTAAAATATCTACAAAATATAGCGTTTGCTAACGATAATTATGTAGTGGGAACAGGCACTACTGCTTTTAATTCAAGCTGGGTTGACCCTGAATTATATCGCAATGTAAAAGGTACAAGTTGGCAGGATGAGATTTTTCAGACAGCAGTAGTTCAGGACTATAATTTTTCAATAAGTGGTGGCACTAAAAAAGGCTCATTCTATTATAGTGGGAGTTACCTGAAGCAGCCTGGAACATTAATCAATACATCGTTTCAGAAACTTAATAATAGATTGAAATTCAGTAGTATAATATCTGATGCTTTGTCTGTCAATGCTCAAATGACCTATAGTCATTCAGTACGAGCCGGACTCCAAATTAGTGGAAATTCCGTGTACAGTATTATTAGGGATGCTGTCCAATTTCGCCCTGTCGATCCTCCTGGTTTAAAGCCAATTGAAGAGGATGACGAAAATATTTTTGCTGACCCTTATCAGTATAATCCTGTTAAAAGTTTAATGAATACAGACCAGAAACGTACTGATGATGCTATGTCAGGCAACATACAATTACAGTATAAGTTTTTGAAAAATTTCACCTTGAATATTACTGGTAATTATTTAAGAAACTTAAGCGAATCAAGTTTGTATTATAGTGCCGAAACACTACAAGCGATATACGGAAGCGATGGCATTTCAGGTTCATTATCGCGAGTGAATTCGCAATCGCTAACAAATTCCAATACATTGCGTTACAATACAAAAATAGGCAAAAACTACTTCGAAGGACTTGTAGGTAACGAAATTCAAAACGGCTTGAGCTTTGCTTCGTCACTTAGAAACACTAAGCTTCCTACTGATGCTTTTGGGATATACAACCTTGGGGTGGCAACAGGTTCAACCATAGCTACAACCTATAAATCAGAAAATGCATTATTTTCCTACTTTGGAAGATTAAATTTCAATTACGGGAATCGGTATTTAGCAACCATGAATTTCAGAGCCGACGGTTCGTCGAAATTTCAGGAACAAAACCGCTGGGGCTATTTCCCTTCATTCTCCACAGCCTGGCGTATTTCAGAAGAGTCGTTTATGAAAAATATTGACCAGATTTCGAACATGAAAGTTAGACTTGGCTGGGGCGTAACCGGGAATAACCGTATAGGCGATTTCAAAGCTTACAATTTGATGTCGGTGTCAAGTAGCAGCGGCTATGTATTGGGAACAGGTGAAGTGTATGTTCCCGGAGCATTCCAAAGCAATATGGCAGTACCCGATTTACGTTGGGAAGTAACATCGCAATACAATGCCGGTTTTGATTTCGGATTTTTCAATAGCAGAATCAATGGCACAATTGATTACTATCTGAAACGAACAAAAGACCTGCTCCTCGATGCACAAATGGCACCAAGTACAGGATTTTTGAATGTGCAACAAAACGTAGGTGAAGTGCAAAATTCAGGAATTGAATTGGCTATAAACACTGTAAATTTTAAATCGAAAAAATTCTCATGGAATTCAAGTTTTAATATTTCGTTTAATAAAAATAAAACTGTAAAATTAAACAGTGGCCAGGACTATTTACTGATTGACCCTAAATGGAATGCGGGTTTTTGTCAGACCGAATATCAATACATTACAAAAGTTGGTCAACCCGTAGGTATGATTTATGGACTTGAGTTTGATGGTTTATATCAAATGGATGATTTCACTTGGACAAATGCCGAAACTTATCATCCTAAACCAACTGTTTCAACTTATGCTGGTTCGGTACATCCCGGCTTGGCCAAATACAAAGACCAACTGACAGAAGATACCAATAACGATGGAATACCCGATAAAGGCGATGGTATAATCGATGATAAAGATCGTACCATTATTGGAAATCCGCTTCCAAAACACATAGGTGGATTTAGCAATGATATTAAATACCAAAATTTCGATTTGCAGTTTATGTTCCAATGGTCTTACGGATTTGACATTTTAAACGCTAACAGAGCAGAGTTCGGCACTCCAAATGCTAATAACTCAAACCGAAACGGATTTAAAGAATTAACCGATATTTGGACACCAACCAATACCAATACCAATGTTTCGGGAATAAGATATAACGGTAATAACCTAAATGCAAGATTCGGGTACCATTTAGATTCGCGCTATATAGATGATGGATCGTACCTGAAACTGAAATCGGTTGTGTTGGGGTACAACTTGCCGAAAAAAGTATTGAGCAAACTTCAAATAATGAGTTGCCGAATTTCGGTGGCGGCACAAAACCTAATGACATGGACAAAATACTCGGGCTACGATCCTGATGTGTCGGTAGGAAGGCAAGGAGCTTTAACACCTAGTCTCGATTATTCGGCTTATCCACAAAGTGTAGCTGTTTCCGCCGGTATTGATATTAAATTTTAATATGGCCCCTAACCCCTAAAGGGGAATAAGAAATTAAGAAACTAAGAAAAATCGCTCACATTCCCCCTTTAGGGGGTTAGGGGGCAAAAAAAAATAATTGCATGAAAATCAAAATAATAGCATTCGCACTTTTAGTAACAACACTTTTCGGTTGTACCGATATATTAGATGTAACACCTTCGTCTGACTGGAAATTAGAGCA
>CAYXQZ010000258.1:0-4098 GCA_964466415.1 uncultured Paludibacter sp. | reverse complement strand
AATTAAATATATAATCTTCTTCTATTTTCGGAATAACGAGTGTGTGACCTTTAGCTAGTGGATTAATGTCCAAAAAAGCAAAGAATTTATCATCCTCTGCTATTTTATAACATGGTATTTCGCCTTTAATTATTTTGCTGAAAATTGTCATACAATAAATTGATGCAGTTGATTTATTTGAATCTCAATAAAGTGCTTATAAACTAATCTCAAGTACTTCGAACTCCATAACGCCCGAAGGAACAGTTACAGTTGCTTTATCGCCAATTTTTTTGCCCAATAAGCCTTTGGCAATAGGAGTTGTAACCGACAGTTTGCCTTCCTTTAGGTTGGCTTCGCTTTCCGATACAAGTAAATACGACATCAACTGATTTGTTTTCGTGTTTTTGATTTTAATTCGCGTTAAAATCTGCACTTCATCAGTGTTTATTTTCGTTTCGTCAATCATTCGAGCTGTCGAAATTGTTTCTTTCAAAAGCGATATTTTCATTTCGAGCATACCTTGAGCTTCTTTTGCTGCATCGTATTCAGCATTTTCCGAAAGGTCGCCTTTGTCACGAGCTTCAGCTATTTGTTTCGAAATGGCTGGACGCTGTATGCTTTCCAACTCATTAAGTTCTGCCATTAATTTTTTATAACCTTCAGCGGTCATGTAAGCAACTGCCATAATTCTAATATTTTAAGTATGAATTATTATTTGTGTAAACAAAAAAGAATTCCGACTACATGCCGGAACTCCAGTTATCTTTTGAAATAATTTATGCAAATATACAAGCAAATTTTAAATTTGCAAATTTTTTTTGAATTTATATTTTTATTTGCTGTAAAATCATGTTGGTGTTTTTGATTAAAACGCTATTTTACATGGTTTTATATAAAAAACAAAGGGGAGCTTCACAGCTACCCTTTGCCACATTTTAACCTAAACCTTAACTATGAAAAATTTATCTGTTTGTTTACTCTGCAAAGATGCACATAATATCGTTTATCGTGCAAATATATTTAGTTAAAAAAATACAACGCAATGTGTTAAATTCTGTTTGGTGTTATAACTAATTTGGTAATAGATATTTATGAGTTTTGTTGAAATGTTTTTACATATTTAGTGTTGACAATTCATTTTATAGTTGTATTTTAGCACATTAAACTAGTATTTTACAAAGTTCAAAAATAATAATAACACCCATTTAGCATGAATTCATTTTTATATCGGGTAGCTGAAGCTTTTTATAATACATATAATAAGGATATAAATAAATATACTTTTGTTTTTCCAAATCGGCGAGCTGGTCTGTTTTTTCAAAAATACATTTCACAATTAATTGATAAGCCATTGTTTTCGCCCGAAATACTTACCATTAACGAGTGTTTTAGTTCAGCTACGCAATTACAAGCCGCTGATAGGCTAAGTAATCTTTTTCTTATTTACAAGATTTATAAGCAGATAAGTAAAACAGAAGAATCATTTGATAGCTTCATTTTTTGGGGCGAAATGTTGCTCAACGATTTTGATGAGGTTGATAAGTATTTGGTCGATGCGTATCAGTTATTTCAAAATGTAACAGAATTAAATGAGATTGAGCGCATGTTTAATGTGTTGTCCGAAAGGCAAATAAGTGCCATAAAACAATTTTGGAAAAATTTCATTCCTGTTTCCGAAGAAAAAACTAAAGAGCAATTTATTGCTACTTGGAAAGTGCTCTACGACGTATATAATGAGTTTGTTACGCAGCTTAAAAATAATTCGTTAGGTACCGAAGGTATGATTTGTCGCGAACTGGCCGAAAAACTAAAAAACAAAGAATCAGTTCCCGAATTGGAATCAAAGAACTTTGTTTTTATCGGTTTCAATGCACTCAATCCATGCGAACGGGTATTGATGAGCGAATTGCAAAAGCGAGGTCAGGCAGATTTTTATTGGGACTATGAATCGGATGAATTGCGCGATGCAGATAATCCAGCGTCCCAGTTTTTTGCTGATAATACACATATTTTTCCTTCGAAATTATTAGTTTCAACTGATAACTTGTCGCTTAATGACAAAGAGATAAGTCTTGTTGGAATTCCATCGGCTGTAGGTATGACAAAGCAGGTTTACTCCACGCTCGAAAAACTTTGTGTCGATAAACTGCCTTCGGACAGTTGGATTGATACTGCTGTGATTCTTCCCGACGAGAATTTGTTGGTGCCCATGCTTTATGCATTTCCAGAGCAAATAGCCAAAATTAATATTACAATGGGCTATCCATTGAGCTCAACTCCTGTGGCTGGTTTAATTTCACAAATCTTCGAATTGCAACGTAGGATTCGTGTTACAGGATCAAATGTATTGTTTTATCATAAAAATATTTCGGATATTCTGAATCATCAATATGTATCGCAGCTATTGGCAGCCGATTGTAATAGTGTGTTGACCGATATGGCAAGGTTTAACAAAATATATGTGAATGCAGCAGAATTACATAAAAATACCTTGTTCCGATTGTTGTTTTCGCCCGTAAATTCTACTGTTGACCTAATTCATTATTTGCTCGAAATTATTAAACAATTAAGCTCCGAATGGCAAAACAGTGCATCTGAAGATGCTGATTTTCAGATTGAACGTGATTTTTTACACCAGTTTTATTTAACTATCAACAGAATAGAAACTATTGTAAGCCTGCATAGTGTAGATGCAGGGATGAGTATGGATACATTGGGCAAAATTATCCAACAATTGGTTGCAGGCATTTCTATCCCTTTTATTGGTGAACCTCTTGATGGATTGCAGGTTATGGGCGTGCTTGAGTCGCGTGGCCTCGATTTCGAAAATGTAATTATTACTTCGTTCAACGAAGGTGTTTTTCCCAAAAAATCATCTCAAAATAGTTTTATCCCTTATAATTTACGTAAAGGATTTGGCTTGCCTACTTTTGAATATCACGATGCCATTACATCCTATAATTTTTACCGATTAATTCATCGCGCCAAACGATTATATTTTATTTATGATGCACGCACCGAGGGTTTGCAAAATGCTGAAGTGAGTCGCTATATCAATCAATTAAATTATCATTATGGCTTAAATATTCAGAAAACATCGGTAAACTACGATATTTCATTTGGCGAAACCAAGCAAATTGTGGTATATAAAACGCCTGAAATTCAGCAGAAAATGCAATTGTTCTTTTCCGAAAATGAAGATAAAAGGTATCTATCGGCTAGTTCAATTAAATCGTATATTGATTGCCCACTCCAATTTTATTTAACCCGAGTAGAGCGTGTTGATCAAGCCGAAGAGGTAAAAGAAACTGTTGAAGATACCATGTTTGGTACTTTGTTTCATACTGTAATGGAGTATATTTACAAACCACTTACAGGCCGTCTTATTCAAAAGGAAGAGATTGATATACTAATAAAAAGCACTTCTGTAATTGATAAGCACATTAGAAGAGCATTTAACGAGGAGTTTTTTCAGAAAAAAAATGCCGACGAAATAGAGTTGGAAGGTAATAATCTGCTTATAGCCAGCGTTCTGCGTAAATATGTGATAAAGGTTTTGCAATATGATAAAAGCTATGCACCTTTTACCTTGATTGAGTCCGAAAAAAAGCTTGATATGACAATTAAAACCCAGCGTGGTAATGTAAATATTGTAGGTGTGATTGACCGTATCGACGAAAAAGATGGAAAATTACGTGTGCTCGATTACAAAACGGGAGGAGGTACACTTGACTTCACTAATTGGGAAGAGGTTTTTGAACACAATAACGACAAACGGCCTAAATATATTTTGCAAACATTTTTGTATGGAATGCTGTATAAAGAGCATGCTGGAAATAATAAAATTGAGCCTGGAATTATATATTTACGTGAACTCTTTAAAGATAAATTCAGGACTGAAATTCTCCACAAACCCAGCAATTCGTTCGTTGACGATTATCGTGATTTTGAAATAGAATTTGGCGAGCATTTAACCAATTGTCTGGACGAAATTTTTAATGCCGAAATTCCATTCGTACAAACCGAATCGAATAAACCTTGCGAATATTGTGTTTACAAAACGATATGTAATAGATAGGTATATTGCAAATTATAAGTAGTTTAAATGCAATAATC
>CAYXQZ010000257.1:0-4135 GCA_964466415.1 uncultured Paludibacter sp. | reverse complement strand
GCTGTTGTACCATTGAAAATTACAGTACTAGTGTTTGCAGTAAATGTTCCGTTGTTAATCCAATTTCCATGTACGGTTAATGTGTTTGAACTACTTATTGTAACCGTTGCGCCATTGTTAATTGTCAATGAGCGACAAAGTCCATCTGCATCACCTATGGTTGGTTGATATGTTACTCCACTCGGAATTATAACATCGGTGGTTTCAGTAGGAATGCTTCCGCACCAGTTACTCGCTGTATTCCAGTCGGTACTTGTTACGCCTAACCATTGTCCGGTGGCATTTACGGTAACTGTAAAACTAACGCAAGAGGTAGTATTACAAGTTCCTTCGGCTCGTACATAATACGTGGTAGTTGTTGATGGGCTAACCGAAATTGAAGCTCCTGTTCCAACAAGCGTGCCACCACAACTGCCCGAATACCATTTCCACGAAGCGGCTGTGCCGAGCGAACCACCATTTATACTTAATGAAGAACTACTGCCATTACATATTGGCGTTGTTCCTGATATGGAAGTTGCTGCAGTGGATTCAGTGCCATTGGAAGCCACAACAAAATTACCTGAGTTTGAAGTGCAACCTAAGAATGTGGCTGCTAAATTATAAGTTCCGGTTGATAAAGCGCTTATGTTTTTGGTTGTAGCAGTGTAACTGCTACTCGCTTTTGTCCAGCTATAGGTAAATAAATCAGTCCAGGTTGAAACGGTTGTTCCTGCAAAAGTTCCATTTGTTCCACTGGGTGTTTTCGATAAAGTAGTGCCACTACCTTCGTAAAAGTTATATCCAGCTATTAAATTTGTTTCGCCAGTATAATAAGCATGAGGCGTGGAAGCCAATGCAGCTATTTCAGTATTAGTTAACGCTCTGTTCCAAAACCCCGCTTTCAAAACTTGACCATTGTGATAATTGGGTGTTACAGCATCCCACACGTAGCCACCAATCATAGCATTATCGGGCGACGAACCATATTTATTCGTTGGCAAAGCTGCATGAGTTCCTGATGCTATTAATTCACCATCAATGTAAATTTTCATAGTTGTACCATCGCCTGTACCAGCTATATGATGCCACAAACCATCGGTAGGGAATGCGTTTGGAGAATAAATATTTGTGTATAATCCTTCCGACCAAAGTTCAACAGTTCCGCCTGTTGTTAATCCTATCTCAACGGCATTGTTTTGTCCAAAAAAGCTGTTACGATTATAAGTAGTCGTTTTAATCCAACCTTCGAGCGTAAACGCACTTAGGTTATTTAGTAGTGGAGTTCCTAAATTAATGTATTGCGATTTGGTATAATCGAAATTTACGGCAATAGGAATATTGTTTGGTTGCACTGCTCCATCGCTCGACGTAGGGCAAGTTGTATTCGTAATGTTTGCTGTAGGAATTTCGGGGGCTTTTACTAAAAATGGTCTTTTGCTTTCCACTACCGATCCTGAAGTATTTACGGTTATAAAGCCTGGAGTAGCTAAGGCAGGTAAAATAGCTGTTATTTGTCCTGAATTTACAAAGCTTGTTGTAGCTGCAGTACCATTAAACGATGCAATGGAAGCAGCAGTGAAGCCAGTGCCATTAATAGTAATAGTAGAGCCACCGCCTTTACAAGCACTTAAAGGACTAAAGCTGGATAAGTTCGCACTTTTAAAAACAGCTACAGCCCCTGACCAATAAAGCCTTGAGCTTACTGTACCTCCTGTAGAGGCAGTTCCGGTAGTAGTTACAAATCTTTCGAGCGCATAGGTACGAGCATTTAAGTTTGCAGTGCCATTTGTCGAAGCCGCATTAGCTACAGCAGTAAACGAATTGGTTATGTTACCTAAGGTTGCTGTACTACTTTTTAAACCAATAGCTCCAATCCACAATGCTTCCGCGGTGGTCGAAGTGGTGGTTGTGCCAGTAGTGGCAGCGGTTGATGTATTTGTATTAAAGTTCGAAGCGCTAACATCAAGTGGCGAACCATAAACTAACCCTTTGTATTCCATAATTACAGCAGCCGAACGGGCAGAACTTTGATTGATGGTAATGGCAGTTGCACCTCCCGAAAGTGCTGTTGTGTACCATATTTCGGTAATTGTACCGTTTGAGTTATTGCCAGTTGATGAAATAGCTCGAGTCCACGTAGCACCCGTTTGCGTAATGCTTGTAATGGTATTTGTAGCTGTGCTTTGAGTCGAAATTACAGCAATAAGTGTATTGCCATTTGTAGGGCTCGTAGCCAAAGTTGCATTGAATGAAGTTGTAGCACTTGTGCCCGTGTTTGATGTAGTGTTTTGTATGCGGGTTTGGGCATAAATGCATATTAACCCAAAATACAAATAAATTAGTGTTGATAATGCTCGTTTCATAATTGTAATTATTAGTAAATAGTGGTGGCTCTTTTGCCTACAAATTTACAATAAATACAACTTGATTATTTCCGACAAGCACTGTAATATATACTATTACAAACAATTAAGTATGTGTTTTTAGATTCTTGAAATGGGTTATTTCAAGTTCAAAATGAGTTTTTTTGATCCAATTTGTGGTAATTGCTATGACTCTATATTGAATAAAATTCTATAAATGAAAGTATTAATTTTGAGGATTAGAATTGTTAATGGGTGGTATTTTTATAAAAAATAACAATTGAGCTTATTTTATTAATAAAGTTTGTATTTGTAAAACAACAATCCCCGCTAGTTTCAATAACCGCGGGGATTGTTTTGCTGTAAAATGATACTTATTTATCAATGACTTTTTCTTTTTTATAGTCAATGTTTGTGATAATACGGAGTGAAGTATCACGTGTAAAATAGCTCCAACCCCAGTTGAAAAATATGACTAATTTGTTACGTACACTCAATATAAGCATCAAATGCAAAAACATCCAAATATACCAAGCAATAGGCCCTTTTAGTTTTAAGAATGGTAATTCAACCACCGCTTTGTGCTTGCCTACGGTAGCCATCATTCCTAAATCCTTGTATTCGTATTCGGTTAATGGTTTGGATTTTTGAGCTTTGATAATGTTTTTACCCAAGTTTTTTGCCTGGTTAATAGCTACATTGGCCACCTGTGGATGTCCTTGAGGATAGTTAGGCGTTTCCATTACAGCAATATCGCCCAATGCATATATATTATCGTAACCTTCCAGTTTATTGTAACGATCCACTTTATATCGGTTACGTATTATATGTTCGGGTTTTATACCTTCAATAATATTACCAGTAACACCCGCAGCCCATATTACATTTTTGGTAGGAATTTCTTCACCTGTACTCAAGGTCGCAGTATTGCCATCGAACGATTTTATTATTGTATTGGTCTTAACAACTACACCAAGCTCTTCCAAGTACTCACGTGAAGCTTTACGTGATGCCTCACTCATATTATTCAAGGTGTTTTCGCTACCTTCGAGCAGTATTATGTTGAATTTCGTAACATCAATATTGTGGTAATCTCTAGGGATAATGTCGTTTTTCAATTCAGCAAATGCACCCGATAGTTCAACACCTGTAGGTCCACCTCCTACAATAATAATATTCATCCATGCTTGCTTTTCTTCGGGACGAGCAAAAATCTCTTTTTCGAAGCTAAAAAGTATTTTGTTTCGAATATCAATGGATTCTTGCGTTGTTTTCATCGAAAACGCATTTTCACTCATTTGTTTATTGCCAAAAAAGTTTGTTTTACAACCAGTGGCTATCACCAAATGATCGTAGCTCACAGAGCGATCGTAGGCGGTCATCAACTTGTTTTCCTCCGGTAAAATCTTTACAATATCGGCCATTCGGAAGTCGATATTTTTATTTTTCTGAAAAATTTTCCGAAATGGAAACGAAATGCTCGATGGCTCTAAACGTCCACTTGCCACTTGATAAAACAAGGGTTGAAACTGATGATGGTTTTGTTTATCAACTAAAACTACATTTACTTCTGCTTTTGTAAGCGTTTTGGCCAATTGTAATCCTGCAAATCCGCCACCTATAATTACAATCTTGTCGCCTTTTTTAATACTACTTATACCCATTAATTTATTTACTATTAAATCATTTACTAATTACAATTTTCCTTACATTTACTGCAAACCTTTAGCCTTTAAACAACAAAAGTAATATATTGTTGAGCAATAAGAGAAAAATTTCTTTAATTGAAT
>CAYXQZ010000256.1:0-4156 GCA_964466415.1 uncultured Paludibacter sp. | reverse complement strand
ACTTACCGAACAAGTTGATGCTCAAATTCAAACGGTGCTGAATGCATTGATTGAAACGAATCAACTGAGCAATACGATAATTATTTTTTCGAGCGACCATGGCGATATGGATGCTGCTCACCGGATGGAACACAAAACAGCACTTTACGAAGAGTCGGCTGGTGTTCCTTTTATGGTGATGTGGAAGGGTAAAATTAAAGGAAACAGAGTCGATAGCACTCATTTGATTTCGAATGGATTAGATTTGTTGCCAACAGTTTGCGATTATGCAGGAATTAAAGCCGTGGCCGATCCTCGTGGCAAAAGTATACGACCGTTATTAGAAGGTAAAAGTACGAAATGGCGCAAAACACTTGGCGTTGAAACTGAAATTGGCCGTATGGTTGTAGGTGAAAACAAACTAAAGTACCTCAAATACGATGCCGTAGGGATAGAAGAACAACTCATTGACTTGAGTTCAGATCCCTACGAAATGACGCACGTAACAAATGATGTAAACTATAAAAAGGAATTAGAAAAGTTGAGGAAGAGTTTTAGTTCATATTGGTTTAAAGGGTATTAATTTTTTAAAGTAATAAAAGTATAAAATTCCAATATTTAAATATCACACGCTCATGAAAAAGACACTTATAGTTTTTGTAGCCATATTACAATTTGTTTTAACGGTTAATGCTCAGGTTAGTTCATTGGGCGGTTCAGGTACAAGCGGAGATCCTTACAAAATTGGTTCTGTAGATGAACTTAAATTTTTCAGGGACAAAATAAATGCAAACGATGTAACTTATGATGTGCCCGGAAGGTGTTTTAAACTTACTTCAGATATAAATATGGGTAGTGAACCCAACTGGACTCCTATTGGGTCATCTGCTACAAGTACTTTTACAGGCATTTTTGATGGAAACAACAAAATTATCTCAAACCTGAAAAACGGAACAGCACAATCCCGATCAAACTTAGTAACAAATGGTTTGTTTGGTGTTTGTTTCAATGCAACCATTTTAAATACACATTTGCGTGGTGTAGCAATATATATGAATTCATCTACAAATGTGGCCTCTGGAGCTCTAATGTTTAATGTTACCGGTACAACGGTTGTAAATAATTGCTCTGCCGAAGGTTTAATAGATGTAACTTATTCCGGGGCTTCTTTATTGAGTGCAGGCGGACTTTCTGCTAAGGCTGAGATGTCAGGAATTATAATTAACTCTTATAGCAATGTTAACCTGAAGGTAGTTTCTACGGGTACTGCAACAGCTATAAATGTAGGAGCACTTGTTGGTCTATCGGCTTCAACAACTTCAATTAAAAATAACTATGCCCGTGGAACAGTTGATGTTAATGCAGTAAACAGTAGCCCTGTTTATGCTGGTGGAATTCTGGGTAGTGGCAATGCCGGTGTTTATAATTGTTATTCTTCATCGATTATCAACGCAAAGGGTGTTTCAGGAAATGTGAAAGTTGGTGGAATTGTTGGTCAACGCTTAGGTAATGTAATGAACTGTATTGCCTTGAATCCGAAATTAACTGCTATATGTTCAAGCGGAACAATAACGATTTGTCGTGTTACTGATTCTTCTTCCACAGGGTCATTGGCAGCCAATTACGCCATCGAAACCATGGAATTATTTAGTGGAACAACGGGTTTAGGATCACTTGTCGTGGGAGTTGTCTCGGATATTTCAGGTGTACAGGGTGAAAATCTCAACGAGAAATTGCCGGTAGTTTTATTACAAGCATGGGCTTCAAATTCAACTAATTTAGCTCCCACAGGTACAAGTTGGTCAGGATGGTCTGTGATAACGCCCGATGTGTATCCGGTTTTATCAACGAGTTCTTTACCAACCTCAGTAGTTCTTCAACCTGAATCCCTAACATTAGCCAAAGGTGAAAATAAGGTTGTCAATGCTTTGGTTTTACCCGGCTCAGCATCGCAAAATGTAACTTGGTCATCCACAGATGATGCTATTGCTACAGTAAGTTCAATAGGTAAGGTTACCGGAATTAATCAAGGGAGTACAACTGTGAAAGCCACCACTGCTGATGGTACTTTATTTGCATTATGTAGCGTTTCAGTAAGTGCTGAAACGGTTATTTCTGTAAATGGAATATCATTTGACAATGTCAACACTTCACTTTTGACAGGTAATACATTTCAACTAAATCCATTGGTTTTACCTGTTAACGCCACAAATAAAAAGGTCATTTATTCAACTACTAATTCAGCGGTAGCTACTGTAAACGAAGCAGGGTTGATTACTGGTGTTGGTAGGGGAACAGCCAAAATTTCAGCCAAAACGGAAGATGGCAATTTTACAGCCGTTTTCACAGTCAGTGTTTATTCAAATGCACTGACTCTGGGTTCTTTAATTTCAAACAATATGGTGTTACAGCAAAACACTGAAGTAGCTTTGTGGGGGTGGACCAGCCCGAATGCCTCTGTTGAGATAAATGGTAGTTGGGGTCAGTCTGTAACAACAACTGCGGACGAAACCGGAAAATGGATGAAAAAAATTAAAACTCCTGTCGCAGTAAAAGGTGATAATCAACCCAAATATACACTCACGTTTACAGGACCGGCAAATACGGTTTCGGTTCAAAACATTCTCATTGGTGATGTCTATCTTTGTTCAGGGCAATCTAATATGTTATTTCCGATGAAAATGGGTGGCCCAAGCGGTACACTCGGTGGCGTTGATAATTACACATCTGAAATTTTACTAGCCAATTATCCGAATATCAGATACAATAAAGTAGATGGAAATGTACAACCTGTACCGGTTGATTATCGTTCTTCCTCGTGGACAGAATGTAATCCAACAAATGCACAGGTATATTCAGCAGTGGCTTATTATTTTGCAAAAGAATTGTATGATGATTCGAAGATCAATATTCCAATCGGCCTTATCGTTTCGGCTGTGGGAGCTACTCGCGGTCAGGGATGGACGAGTCGTGAGGCCATGGCTTCTGACCCAATCCTTAAATCGACCTACCTTGATCCTTATGATCAAAACCCGACATCAGACCCGAGTGCAAAAAACGCTGCAACAATATTGTACAATGGGGGGATTGCACCGCTGATTCCTTTTACAATTAATGGATTTCTATGGTATCAGGGAGAAGGAAATGTGGGTGAAACTACTTATACCAGGCTTTTCTCGGCAATGATAAATGATTGGCGTGCCCGCTGGGGACAAGGTAACCTGCCATTTTATTTTGTCCAAATTGCACCCTATTCAAATGCAGGTGCAAATTCAGGAATAACACGTGAACAACAGACAAATACATTGGTTTTGCCAAGCACAGGTATGGCTGTTACTACAGATATCACGGCTGATTTAATTAATATCCATCCCACAAATAAAAAAGATGTTGGAAAACGCCTGGCATTATGGGCAAAAGCTAAAATCTACGGAGAAGATATAGTTTATACTGGTCCCATGTACAAAACGATGAAAGTGGAAGGCAATAAAATTCGTATTTCATTTCATCCCGCTTCTATTGGTTCTGGTTTAGAGGTTATTGGTGGAGGCACTGCTTTGAATGAATTTAGCATTGGAGGAGCTGACAATATTATGGTTGCTGCCGATGCTGTAATAGATGGAAATGATGTGTTGGTATCAGCAGCCACTGTTCCTAACCCCACCAATGTGTGGTTTGCTTACAAAAAAGATCCACTACCCACATTGAGAAACAAAGAGGGACTACCCGCAAGCTCTTTCAGAACAAATGGATGGGATAATAACATTGTAATTCCTTTCAATCAAATTTCAGAAAGTCAAACTCCCAAAAGTAAATCTATAAAAATCAGCAGAATGAATGAAACCCTCAACATTTCAGGATTTCCAATTGGTCAAACTATGCGTATTTACAATTTGTTGGGAATAGAGGTTTATGCATCAAAAGTCACTACTGAAAATATAAGTTTATCAATTCCTAAAGGCATTTATCTATTAAAAGAATTAGGAAGCCCTTTTTTAATTCCATGATATCAATTCTAAAATTATAAATATGTTCGATTCAAAAAACAAATCCTTACTGGTAGCGTTACTTCTCATTTTCGTTTATCAGGGCTTTTCTCAAAGTAATAAATACAAGTACATCAATACGCTTTTTGGTGCAGCAATCACCGATCATGGGAATACCATTGTTGGTCCGC
>CAYXQZ010000255.1:0-4158 GCA_964466415.1 uncultured Paludibacter sp. | reverse complement strand
GTAGCTCCATAACGGTTATCTGCAAAAAAAACATTGGACGCTTCGGCGAAAGCGTCCAATATTGTAAATCCAATGTTGTGGCGGGTATGGTGGTATTCGTTACCAATATTACCTAATCCAACAATCAAGTACTTCATTTTTAAAAGATTTGAAAATTATAAAAATTTGAAGATTTGAAAATTCACATCTCCAAATTTTAAATTATTAATTTCAGAAATCTATCAATTATTTTTTGCTTGCAGCAGCCGCAGCAGCTCCACGAGCAGCTCTTGTCAATTTAACCTGACAAACTACAGCGTTTTTAGCATTTAAAATTTCCATGTTTTCAACGGCAACAGCACCAACTTGAACCGATTTTCCTAATCCAAGTGGAGTTACGTCGATAACAATATTTTCAGGGATTTGTGTGTACAAACCTTTAACTTTCAATTTACGCATTTCGAGCGCCAATTTACCCCCAGCTTTAACACCTTCGGCCAATCCTTCTAATTTTACAGGAATCTCAACCACAACTGGTTTTTTATCAGAAACTTCCAAAAAGTCGATGTGTAAAACTTTATCAGTAACTGGTTGAAATTGCAATGCTTTCATAATAGCTTTACAAGCTTTGCCATCAACAGTTAAGTCAACTACAAATACCTCAGGTGAATAAATCAATTTACGTAAATCACTTGCAGTAGCAGTGAAATGTACGTTTTCGGCACCACCATAAAGTACGCATGGCACACTTTCAGATACACGTTCAGCTTTCGAAGCTTTTTTTCCAAGGTCTGTGCGAACAGCTCCTTTTAATTCAAATGTTTTCATTTTTAAAAAATAATTTTTGTGTTACTCAAAATTTAAGCGTTTCGTTATTAAGTGATTAGTTGCTTAATTTCCCATCACACTTTCTTTTACAAAAAAGTGGTGCAAAGGTAATTCTTTTTTGCAAAATACACAACTATTATTTAATGTGCATTCCATTTGGTTTCTTTCCACTTTTTCTGCTGGGTTGGGTTCAAAAACGACCAGGCTAAAATTCGACTTTGCTTTGTGCCCTGCCCCATTTGAATAATCCGCACATCATGAGCACCTTCCATTTTAACAGCCTCTACGAGCGCATCTAAATGATCTTTTTTGGAAACCAAGGTCGAAAACCAATAGCAATTTGTTGAAAACTGACGACTTTGTCGAATCATATTTCGGATAAAACGCTCTTCGCCACCTTCGCACCACAGTTCATTGCTTTGTCCACCAAAATTTAAAACGGGAGTAGTTGCTTTTTTATGTGTCAAGCTACTTATTTTTTTGAGTGTTCCTTTTTCGGCTTCCTGCTGCGAACTATGAAATGGAGGATTGCAAATTACTACATCGATAGGTTCGGTGCGCAACATAACACCATGAAATACATCATTCGGGTTTTCCTGATAACGCAATTCCATTTTCTTTTTCAAAAAATCGTTGTGTTCAATAATTTTACGTGCCGATTCAAGAGCGTTTTTATCAATATCGGTACCTACAAACGACCAACCATACTCTTTAATGGCTATAATTGGATAAATGCAACTTGCACCCACACCTATATCCATGCATTTTATATCGCCGCCTAAAGGTATTTTACCGGCATTTGTACTACCAATAAGTTCAGCTATATGATGTACATAATCGGCTCTTCCGGGTATTGGAGGACATAAATATCCAGCAGGAACATCCCAATACTCGATGGAATAATACTGCATCAGCAATGCTTTGTTTAACCATTTTACAGCTTTAGGATTGGCAAAGTCAATTGATTCAACACCAAACTCATTTACTTTCAGGTACTTTGCAAAATCGGGACAAAGCTCAATGAGTTTTTTAAAATCGTACCTATCGCGATGTTTATTTCGGGGATGTAATTCGGCTTTAACAGCCGGTTTTTCTTTTTTTTGTGTCGACATAATCTTTATATTGTCAAAAAAAGCTGCAACCCGTAAACCAGATTGCAGCTTTTCTTATTTTATTCCCCTTTATGGGCAATGGGTTATTTATTTTCTTCTTTTGGAGGA
The DNA here is from genome assembly GCA_964466415.1 of uncultured Paludibacter sp. Lineage (GTDB taxonomy): Bacteria > Bacteroidota > Bacteroidia > Bacteroidales > Paludibacteraceae > Paludibacter. Next base: position 2,131 of record CAYXQZ010000255.1, on the reverse strand, counting down.
CGTGGCAACAATGCTTTGCGTGAAAGTTTGTATTTTCCTGTTTTTTGGTCAATATCCAACAATTTCACATCAATCATATCGCCTTCGCTAATTCCAGCTTGATCCATGGTTTCGATGCGTTTCCAGTCAATTTCGGAAATGTGCAACAAACCTTCTTTTCCTGGCATAAACTCAACAAATGCACCATAAGGCATTACCGATTTTACTTTGGATGGATACGTTTCGCCAATTTCAGGAATTGAAACAATGCCTTTAATTTTGGCAATAGCAGCATCAATAGCCATTTTGTTATTAGCAGCAATTTCCACGCGTCCTTCGTTACCAATTTCTTCGATGGTAATTACAGCACCCGTTTCAGCTTGCATGTTTTGAATAATTTTTCCACCAGGTCCGATAATGGCACCAATCATTTCCTTTGGTATCATCATCACCACAATACGAGGAGCATTTGGTTTCATGTCTTCGCGTGGAGCTTCCAATGTTTCCTGGATTTTGCCCAAAATATGCATACGTCCGGCTTTAGCTTGGTTCAAAGCAGTTTCAAGAATTTCGTACGAAAGTCCATCAACTTTAATATCCATTTGCGTAGCAGTGATACCGTCTTTTGTTCCAGTTACTTTGAAGTCCATATCGCCTAAGTGATCTTCGTCGCCCAAAATATCCGAAAGAACAGCAAAGTTTTTACCTTTATTTTCGGAAATCAATCCCATGGCAATACCCGAAACTGGTTTTTTGATTTGCACACCTGCATCCATCAACGCCAAAGTTCCAGCACAAACTGTAGCCATCGACGATGAACCATTCGATTCCAAAATATCAGAAACCACACGTACTACGTAAGGATAGTTATCAGGAATCATGTTTTTCAATGCACGAAGAGCCAAGTTACCATGACCCACTTCGCGACGACCAACTCCACGAGAAGCACGCGCTTCGCCTGTTGAGAATGGTGGGAAGTTATAGTGTAATAAGAAACGTTCTTTTCCTTTAAACAAAGCTTCGTCAACTAGTTTTTCGTCCATTTTGGTTCCCAAAGTAACGGTAGTTAACGATTGAGTTTCGCCACGTGTAAATACAGCTGAACCGTGTGCTCCTGGCAAGTAATCAACTTCCGACCAAATAGGACGAATTTCAGTTGTTTTACGACCATCAAGGCGTTTACCTTCGTCCAAAATAGAACGACGCATAGCTTCTTTTTCTACTTCGTGGTAATATTTACCAATTAATCCTTTTTTCTCAGCAGCTACCTCAGGTTCAAGACTTTCGATATATTCAGCTTTTACAGCTTTAAAATTATCAACGCGTGAGTGTTTATCGGTATTGCACGAAGCAGCCACAGCATACACTTTATCGTAAGTTTTTGCCCAAATATCTTTTTTAAGATCTTCATCATTTTCTTCGTGGCAATAGGTGCGTTTTACTGTTTTACCTACCGCTTCCATCAACTCAATTTGAGCTTGACATTGTACTTTAATAGCTTCGTGAGCCACTTTCATAGCAGCAAGCAATTCATCTTCGCTCACTTCTTTCATTTCGCCTTCAACCATCATTATATTGTCGATAGTAGCAGCCACCATAATTTCCATATCGGCTGTAGCTAATTGTTCGAAAGTAGGATTGATCACAAACTCGCCGTTGATACGTGCAACACGAACTTCGGAAATAGGACCATTGAAAGGCACATCCGAAACTGCTAAGGCAGCCGAAGCAGCCAAACCAGCTAATGCATCGGGCATATCACTTCCGTCCGAAGAGAAAAGTGTAACAGTAACAAAAGTTTCAGCATGAAAATCATCGGGAAACAAAGGGCGCAATGCGCGGTCAACCAAGCGTGAAACTAGAATTTCGTAATCCGAAGCACGACCTTCGCGACGAAGGAAACCACCAGGATAACGACCAAAAGCTGAAAATTTTTCTTTATAATCCACCGAAAGTGGCATAAAATCAGTTCCAGGAACAGCGTCCTGAGCCGAACAAACTGTGGCCAACAGCATGGTATCGCCCATGCGAACCATTACAGAACCATCGGCTTGTTTAGCCAATTTTCCTGTTTCAATTGAAATGGTACGACCATCACCGAGTGTGATAGTTTTTGTAACTACATTCATAAAATTACATGTTTTGTTTTTAA
>CAYXQZ010000254.1:0-4164 GCA_964466415.1 uncultured Paludibacter sp. | reverse complement strand
AGGTCGGTAACAATAGCCGATTGCTCCTTGGTCAGTTTCAGTTCGGGTTCCATCACTGCCATCATTTTGGTTGTTTGCTCTGTCATCCATTTCGGAGCGGTTGTTTGCGAAAATAACAAGCCCGCGGTTGTTACGAAAAACAGGGATAATAAAATAACTCGCTTCATAATTTTGAAATTTAATTGTTGTTGTTTTTAAATTGTTATTTATTGGAGAAAACTAATTCCATTTTCTTATTCAAATCGGCAGCAACAGCTGTATATGCCTTGTCCTTAGCAACATTTACAGTCTCGAGTGGGTCTTTTTCGTAATCGTATAGCTCAGTAGCATACACTTTCGAACGGTCAAGTACACGGTTTTTCCAATCGTACCACACCGTAAAACGATATCGTTCTGTGCGGATAGAATAACCCATTTTTCCTGGTCGTGGATATTGGCTTACAGCAAAATCCTTTGCCACTTTATTTGTGTTTTTCATCGAAGGCATAAGGCTTAGGCCATCTAATTTCGCAGGAACGCTCAGCCCCGAAAGTTCACAAAGTGTTGGGAAAATATCGACAAACTCTACTGGTTTTTCGTATTTCGAAGGCTTTACTCCGGGTTTGTAGAAAATGAGTGGTGTACGTGCAGCTTGTTCAAAGTTTGAATGCTTGCACCACAAATCGTGGTCGCCCAAATGCCATCCGTGGTCGCCCCACAATACAATAACTGTATTGTCGGCAATGCCCAGCTCATCTAATTTTTTCATCAACAGGCCAATTTGTGCATCCACATACGAAATGGCTGCGAAATATCCGTGAATCAGTTCTTTTTGCTTATCGACAGGCAATCCGATACGATTTTCTTTTAAGTCGGTAAATGAAACAACTGCTGGAATATCGGTATATGAGCGCAATTCACCTGAATTATGGTAAGCAAAATCGGGGCTGTTTTTAGCTTGCTGCTGAAATGTTGCCAATGGCATTTCAGCACGTTTGTACATATCCCAATATTTCTTTGGAGCTACAAATGGCAAATGTGGGCGAACATATCCCATTCCAAAGAAAAACGGTTTGTCGCTTTTCGCAAGCTGGGAGATAACATCCAGAGCTTTAAGGGTATTAGCACCGTCCACATAGCCGTTGTCGGGTATATCAATGCATTCCGACGAAGGAAATATCTTACTTTTTACATACGATTCGTACTGACTGTAATTTTTCTTTCCTTCGGCAATGGCCTCTGCTTTGTACTTTTCAATTTCGGCGCGGGTATCTTCAGCCTGATAGTGCATGGATTGCGACCTGTTATTGTGATAATATCTGTCTTCAAGTTTCAAAAATGGTATAGTCCACGATTTTGTATCCGACATTTTATCAACGCTGCGTGCATCAAAAATTTTACCAATACCTGTTGTAGTATAGCCATTTTGCGCAAAATACTGCGGTAGCGTTACTATATCCGGATTGATATCCCTAATAAGGGTTTGTAAATCCCATACTTTGGTATAATCGGGGCGTTTACCCGTGAGCAAACTGGCACGTGTAGGACCGCTTACCGCCTGCTGACAATAGCTTTGTGTAAAAAGTGTACCTTTTGCTGCAAGCCTATTGATGTTCGGTGTTTTTACAATTTTACTGCCATAACAGCCAAGTTCGGGTTTTAAATCATCGATGGCAATAAACAGCACATTGGGTGCTTTTTTTTCGGTGGCTTGCATTCCTGTCGACAACAGCGTTAGAGAAGCAAGCGAAAGTGTGTTTTTAAATAATTGGTACATGCTGGTATGTTTATAATTTTGAAAAAATATCCTTAGAAAATCAATTTTGTAACAGTGTTGTTATTTCGAATAAAATAAATACCTTTGTTTAAAGGGTTGAATCGTATTAAATTAGCATTTGAATTTTGAGATGCCAATTTACATCCACTGACATCGAATAAATCCACCGAAAAATTCGGGTCGAAATTTAGAACAATTATTTCATTTAGCAATCGCATAACGGATAAATCATTGTTTGCTTTTACGGGCTGATTAGCAGCGATAATCATATCTTTATGATACATATCCGAAAATATTGTACTACGGTCAATTTCAACCAAATGAAAAACAGGATTACCGGAGTTGGCTTTCAATGTAATTTCAGGCACAAGCGTATTTAGTTCGGTGGTAGTAGCCACACTTCCTTTTTCAATAATGGTACTAGCCGCTAATGCATTTAATCTGGGTGCACCTGTAACATTCCACTCTGTAACTTTCCAGCTTTTTGTACCTTTGTTTTGAACTGTAAATGTATTATTTCCATAAGTTACACTCCAATTCTCGGTTCCTCCATCGTAATAAATCACCCTTAGCTTGACACTTTTATTGTAAATTGCTTTCGAAAACAGCGGGTGTAAAGCTATTTTCATGCTTCCATCTGCTGCAATTTGTCGCGCAAAAGCACCATATCGCTGCTCATTGTCGCCTATCAACTTTAAGCCTGTTGAATTGTCGGGCAAATGTGCTGCCAAAAATGTATAATCGCCTGTAAATTTCTGAATTGCAAAACTTGTACCACCATAAAACGAGGGATTACTCTTAATAGAAAGATTCTCCGTAGATTTGCGAAATGCAATAAAAGCGCCTGGCGAAGTCGACGGATTATTATGATGCCCAACGTATTTAAAAGCAAAATTGATGCCTTTTTGCATTTCGTCGCGACGAGCAGCAGCATTTATTTCCGGAAACTGCTTGTTGGCAGGTGCCGGGCCACCCATGCAATAAGTCCAGTAATCGCCATGCATGGCAATTTGCGAAATACCAACATTCAAATCGCACAAGATGCGCCAATAATTCCACTGCTGTGGTGAGCAAAAATGCGGATCTTCGGTTCCATCAGCATGCGACCCCCAAGGATCTGTCCAAGGTTCGGCATAACTAATGGTTTTTGGACTGCGCGAATAGGTATTAAATGCCAGCAATTTATCTTCGCCACCACTTGCGCGTGGTTCGGGCTCGGAGGAAGTATGAAATAATCCCATATTACCCGACAAAAAGTCCGGAACGGCCAATTTCATAATGTTGTCATCCAGATTATTACGTAAAAATACGCGCACAACAGAACTAATTGCTGATGCATATTTTGCATAAACCGTATTTTCGTATTGATCAAATATCTGTGTAGTCCAATATTGATTAAATGATTTGTCGGCAAGAGCCGGATACGTGTAGTTTGCCGGGTTTCGTGCGTCAATAAGCACACCTTTATTGTCAAATGATTTTGTTGGCGTGGAGTGCTCAGTGCCAATGGCATTAAGATTAAATCGAACACCATTTACACTCTTAAGATAGGGAGATGTTTTGAGATATTGAGCAAAAGCGTCCAATAAATTGGTATATGCATTAACAAACGACGGATACCAATACATTAAAGTCCCTTTATCATCGCCTACCTGCGAGGTCAATTGTATGTTAGCCAAATAGGGTATTTCATTAAACATCCAATCCGGTTTATTATTACCGTTTATTTGTATTGTAGTGTACAATTTTCGGTCGTAATATGCTTTTAAAAGTTTTGTGAGCAGATTTAAGTTGTAAACCCCTTTTTGAGTTTCACAATCTTTCCATTGAAGCATAATCTGACCACCCGCAACAATCGGCAAATTAAAAATATATTCATCGTTTCCAAACCAAATAGGATACAAACCGTTTTGCAATCCCCATTCAGCGTGGGCAGGTATATTTTTTAGAATATCACCGTTTTTAATATCGGTATAACTGCTTGTGGTTCTGCTGTAGCTTGACCAAAAATTTTCGAGTATTGTTGGTTGCTTATATTCGAATTCCTGACCGGTATTGTTACTATCTTCTTCGATATACGAAACAGGCGTTTGTGAATTGGAACACGAACTACTTAAAACCATACTTGCAAGCAAGATGAAAGTTCTGATTGATTTATTTGATAGTATACAATTCATAAGGTAAAATTACTTGCTAACCTTCGTTTTTAAATTACAGGTTTTCCACCAATTCCCAACGAAGTCCATTATTTTTAAAATAGCAATCATCCAAAGTTCAATGAACTTATCAGATGCAAAAATAAACCTTTAATTGCTTTCAAACGAACATTAATCTTTCATTATGTACCAAAAATTAAGCAACATCGTAAACAAACAGCTACAATCTGAAAAATCAAAAAATAGGCAACT
>CAYXQZ010000253.1:0-4197 GCA_964466415.1 uncultured Paludibacter sp. | reverse complement strand
GATGCGGGTAATGGTTCCACCTCCCACTGCATTCAAAAATCGAACTGTATCGCCTGTTTTCATTGTTTTTTTACTTTTGTACAAAAATACAACAATAATTTCAGAATTGATTGATTTATTTGTTTAGGATGCCAAAAATAAAAACAGACAATTACATTTTGTAATTGTCTGTTTTCGTTACTAAATCTTTATCTGAAAAAACTAAGCCATATCCGTTTTAAGAGGATCGTTCTTTAGATATTCGGGTACATTCAAGTATCCTTCGCCAGGAGCTCCAGGAGGTGTCGATGCTAGTGCCAGTGAAATTTCATTGTCGAGTTTTATATTTTCAATGTTTGGCGCTACGTAAATTCGTTTCACTTTATCTGTAGTTTTCATATTATATTTTTTTTAATTTTTTATTACTTATTCAATACTTAGTTTAAAACCACTTTGCGTGTTGTGATTTTATCAGCCACCTGTAAAGTTACCAAATATACACCCGAACCGTATGAGTTATTCAATAACGTACGAGCTCCGGTGGTTTTCACCGAATTAAGTATTTGTCCTAACCCATTGTACACTTTAATAGTACCTTCCTGGCTTAAACCGTCGTTACGATCAATTATGATTTGATTGTTTGCATTTCTATAGATGTTTACAATGCTATTTCCTGATTTTGATTCTAATCCCGAAGCAACACCTGCCGATTTAAATATCACATTGAAACGACTGTTTGAATTTGTAACTCCCGAAGTGAAAGTGTAAACTTCGCCCTGTGAAAGTTCTTGCTCAGTATTTAAAAGCATATCTTTGAGTACAATCCGTGTATCAGTATCGAAATTACTTAGCTGTGTTGCTTTTATGCTATAAGTAGCTGTTTCGCCAGCTTTAAAACCTAAAGCTAATGTTTTAGAAGGGCTTATTTCGTTTAGACCGTTAATAGCAACTGGTTCATTACCTGCAATAGTATATATTTCAGGAATTGCTGCAATGTTATTCGACAATTTTGGTGAATCGTAACTGTCATATCCATCTGCTGCATTGGCATTGAAATAGATAACTGCTTCATCGCTAATTGTTCCGTTTGATACCTGAAGGCGTACTAATTTCTGAGCAGAAGGTGCTCTGAATTTATTTTGAGCATTGTCAGCATGAGATCTTTTTGAATCTTCTAATACTACCGATGCTGTTACATTTCCATTCGTCACTCTTAACCAGAATGCCTGCATTGGAGGAATTTTTGATGTTGTCACTAAACCACTGTTTGTTGTAGCTACATTACTCACCAAGTTATAGGTGTCAAACACATAATTTGTTGTTTTACTACGAATCCAGAAAGATGATTCAATGTTGGCATTTAATTTCAAATCCGTAATATCCAAATACGATGGGTATGGGTTTCCTACCAAATTAAATCCTTCTTTGTCCTTGCCACTTGTTCGGGTTAAAGAAAGTGTTTTGTTTGCACTATTCAATGTACCTCCGGTAAAATTGATTGTTGCTGGTCCTGATGGCAATACAGCTACATAACCACGTCCAACAGTTAAAGGACTTGCAACGCTTACATTTTTCCAATAATCAGTAGCTTGACCACTAAGATCTATATTGTCGCCAGGTTCATTGTATTGGAAATAACTATATCCTGCTGGGGCTCCAGCATTACTTAGCGGAGAAGAAACATACCAGTTACGTGCTGTACTCAGGTATTGCTCTACATTATTTGAACCTGCAACGGTTAATGTTCCATTATTTAAAATGGTAGCAGTTCCACTCGCATCGCTTTTTAGGGTCAGATTACCTCCTACAGTCAATGTGCCTGAAGAAATAGTGAGTTTTTTACCTGCATTAACAGTCAGATTATCGCACGAGAAACCTACATTATTATAATCACCATTAATAATTGCATTTTCATACGACGTAGGAGATGTTGACCATGAAGAAACCCAAGTTGGAGTGGCAGTTGAAATTGCTGAAATTGGAGATAAATAATGAGTTCCTCCATTATCGCCAGTACTTGCTTTGTAAGCACGTACTTTGTAATAATATGTTGTACTAGCATTTAATCCTGTTACCAATTGTGATAAGTTTGTTCCACAATCCAATGAATTATAACCTGACAATGGCGAAGAGAAATTAGAATTATCATCAACAGTTAAATAGTATTTTTCGACTGTTCCAAAAGTAGGAGCTGTCCATGTTGCAGTAAATCTACTACTTGACATACTTGTTGCTGCTGTAGGAACTGGAACTACCATGGCATAACTTTCAGTCCAGGTTGGTCCATTGAAAGTAGTTCCATTGTTTGCAGCTTTTACATCTGTTACGGTCGTACCACTTGTTGCATCAAATTTGTAATACGAAACTAAATTCGATTCTGCACCTGTAAGCATATTATACATATTATCTCTAATATCTGTTTGTGTTCTTACTGCGTTCCATATCCTCACTTCGTCCATTGAACCATTATACCAATAACTTGGTGTTCCAATTCTGTTACCTAGTCTAAACTGTCCTCCGGTTGATGTGCTTGAAGTCAAATTGTTCTGATCAACAGTAATCGTTTCTAATTTTCCATCAACATAAATTTTAAATCCACTAGCATTGCTAGTACCATCGTAAGTCACTGCAATATGATGCCATACGCCGTCGGTTACTGTTGTTGAACCATGAAGTGCTATACCATTTGTTGTATTTGTATTCATAAATAAAATACGAATAACATTGTTAATTATTTCAACACCATAACCAGGGAAACTTCCACTTTCTACTGTCGTTCCCATAATGTTTTTAAAATCTGATGTTGTTTTAATCCATGCTTCAGTAGTAAAAGTACTTGTTCTGCCAAAGTTGGCATCCAAGCCAGTTCCCAATTCAACATAATCGTTACTTCCATCAAAGGTAAGGGCATTTCCTAAAGTTACTCCTCCTTGACCTACCCAGTTTGAGGTGGCTCCTGTTAAAGCAAAATTTATAAGAGTTCCATTATTCCCATTACCACTTGCATCTATTAATGTTGTTACGCCTGTATTCGAACTAGCTGCATTTCCTTGATTGAAATGATAATTAACTAATAATCCTGCAGCCGATGTAGGGATTTCATAATTCATACTTCCTTGGATTTGCGCTTGACTTCTTACAACATTCCAAACACGTGCATCATCAATTATACAATTTAAGTATCCTCCAGTAGCAAAACGATGAGCCCCAAAAACGATTGTTGAATTTAAACCTAAACTACCTGTTGCTGCATTAGAACCTATTGTAACAGTTTCGAGATTCCCGTCAACATACAATTTCAGGTCTGTTCCATTATAAGTAGCTGCCACATGATGCCATGCTCCAGTTAGTGTGGTTGAGCCTTCATATATTGAACCTCCAGAACCATTATAAATTTCCACACGAAGTTTTCCTGTAGGAGTTGTAACAAGTTGGATATGTCCAGCAGAATATCCACCTGGAGTTTTGGAGCACATTATACCTCCCCAATCGATTGGTGAATTAACTTTTACCCATGTTTCAAAAGTAAAAGTATTCCCTATAGTAATAGGACTTGTTGATTCAACATAATCGTTTGAACCATCAAAAGATAAAGCAGCACCGGGATAACTCAATGTACTCAATGATTTTACAGCTGAATTTCCTCCTTGACCTGTAACGGATGTTTTATCGGCACGAACTCTGTAATAATATGTCGTTCCATCTGTCAATCCTGTAACCGCTTGAGAAGTTCCTGCTACACTTAATCCATTATAACCACTAACAAAAGTTGAAAATGTAGAACTTGTTGAAACATCTAATACGTAATTTGTAACTGTTCCAATAGCTGGGGCAGTCCAGTTTGCTGTAAAACCAGTATATGATATTGAAGATGCTGCTGTTGAAGTTGGAACTACCATAGCATAACTTTCAACCCAATTTGATGTAGCTCCACTTAAAGCAAAATTATTTAAATTACCTGTATTTGCATTTGAAGTTGATTCAACTGCTGTTGTAGCTCCTGTATTTGTACCACCAGCAATGTTTTGATTAAATTTATAGTATGCTAATAATCCCGTGCTAGATGGACTAATCTCGTTGTACATGCTAGAAGTAATTTGCGATTGACTTCTAGCCACATTCCAAACTCTCACTTCATCAATATTTCCACTAAAATAACCATTATTAGAGATTATATAAGTTAGTTTGTTATTGATATTTTATTTTGAAATTAGATAA
>CAYXQZ010000252.1:0-4252 GCA_964466415.1 uncultured Paludibacter sp. | reverse complement strand
TAATTTTACACAATATTCCCTCTTACTTTTTTCAGGAATTGCTGCATGCGGTCGGAGTCTTTGGAGTCGATAATTTCCATAAGTGTTTTGAGTTCGGCTCGTATTTTTTCGACCTGATTATGTGTATAGGGGTTGAAAAGGATTTCGGATAGCAAATAATCGTCCTCGCTCAACAAACCTTTGGCAATATCCATGTGACGCTTAAAGGTGGTTCCAGGTGCTTCTTGTGGCACCATTACCGACGCAAAAACCAAGGTAGATGCAAACGGAATGGACAGCGAGTAGGCAATAGTTTGGTCATGCTCATCAAAGCTATATTCAAAAATATTGAGTCGAAGTGAGCCATACAAATCCTTGAAAAATGCTTTGCCCAAATGGTCCGATTCCGAAATAATAATAGCGCTCTGAGTACTTAAATTATCGAGCGTGGCAAAGGTTGGCCCAAACATAGGGTGCGTGGACACATATCGCATACCCGTACTTTCGTAGTAGCCTTGAATACCTGTTTTAACCGAAGCAATATCGGAAATAATACAATTGCCTGGTAAAAAAGGAACTACTTTTTCGAATGCTTCAATGGTATGTTTTAACGTAACGCAATTGATAACCAATTCTGGTTCAAATGCACGAATTTCTTCGTACTCGGTCATGCGTAGGGTGTTAAAAACAAAACGCAATCGCTTAGGATTGGTGTCAAAAAGTGCCACTTCGTGGTTGATGCACAATACATCGGTAATAAAAGTGCCCATTTTTCCGGCACCAAGAACAAGTATTTTCATTTATTAGTTGCGAGTATTTAATTACAAGTTACACGTTTGAATTTGCAAAGTTAAAAAAAATACGCTTACAACTGAAATTTTTCGGTTGTGGTTCAAATGAATGAAATTTCCAGAGTTTATAGTTTGTACTAATAATTGCTAATTTATAATCAATTTGAAATATAATTTTGTAATTTTGCTACGATTTATAACTCATTAATCAACTTTTGATTCCAACGCACTATAATTCACCTCATTATATATATTTAAATATGGCAAAACTTACAAGAGAAGATGCTCTTCTTTATCACTCACAGGGAAAACCGGGCAAAATAGAGGTTACCCCCACTAAACCGTATAGTTCACAACGCGATTTATCTTTGGCATATTCGCCTGGGGTAGCTGAACCTTGTTTGGAAATTGAAAAAGATCCAAATGCTGCTTATGAATACACTGCTAAAGGTAACTTAGTGGCTGTTATTTCCAACGGAACTGCCGTATTGGGTTTGGGCGATATAGGCGCCATGGCTGGAAAACCGGTTATGGAAGGCAAAGGTCTGCTCTTTAAAATTTTTGCAGGTATTGATGTGTTTGATATTGAGGTAGATGAAAAAGATCCTGAAAAATTTATTCAGGTTGTAAAAGCCATTGCTCCTACTTTTGGCGGAATAAATCTGGAAGATATTAAAGCTCCTGAATGTTTCGAAATTGAAGAACGACTCAAAGCCGAACTCGACATTCCACTTATGCACGACGACCAACATGGTACTGCCATTATTTCGTCGGCAGGGTTGATTAATGCGCTCGAGATTGTAGGTAAAAAAATTGAAGATGTAAAAATAGTTGTGAATGGCGCAGGTGCTGCAGCCAACTCATGCACTCAACTGTATATGATGCTTGGTGCTAAACTCGAAAACATTGTAATGGTGGATTCAAAAGGCGTTATCAATAAGCAACGCACCGACCTCAACAGTCGAAAAAAACCATTTGCTACCGACCGCACTATAACAACTTTGGCCGAAGCAGTGAAGGATTCCGATGTGTTTTTAGGTCTTTCGGTGGCTGGGGTTTTAAGTATCGAAATGGTGAAATCCATGAATGCAAATCCCATTGTTTTTGCATTGGCTAATCCAAATCCTGAAATTTCGTACGACGATGCTATGGCTGCCCGTAAGGACATTATTTTTGCTACAGGCCGCTCCGACCATCCTAATCAAATTAACAACGTACTTGGATTTCCGTATATATTCAGGGGCGCATTGGATGTGCGCGCCAAATGTATTAACGAGGAAATGAAATTGGCTGCCGTACGTGCTATTGCCGAATTAACCCACCAAGCAGTGCCCGATGTGGTGAATGCTGCGTATAACTTAAAGCGCTTGAGTTTTGGTGCCGATTATATTATCCCAAAACCACTTGACCCACGTTTACTCACCATTGTGGCTCCTGCAGTGGCTAAGGCGGCTATTGAGTCGGGTGTGGCGCGCAAAATCATCACCAACTGGGACGATTATAATAATAAATTGCGATCCATAATGGGTAGCGACAATAAAATGTTGCGTCATTTTTACGATATGGCTCGTCAGAATCCTAAACGCGTGGTATTCTCCGAATCGAATCACAAAAACATGATAAAAGCGGCCGAATCTGCTTTAGCCGAAGGTATTTGCCATCCAATATTATTAGGTAATGAAGAAAAAATTGCAAACATTGCCAAAGAAAATGATATTGATTTAACGGGTATCGAAATTGTAAACCTTCGTCACGACCGCGAGGAAGGACGCCGGGCTCGCTTTGCACAGATATTATCCGAAAAACGGAGTCGCGAGGGTATGACTTACGACGAAGCATTCGAAAAAATGTACGAACGTAATTATTTTGGCATGATGATGGTTGAAACTGGCGAAGCCGATGCTTTAATCACAGGTGTTTATACCAAATATGCCGACTCCGTACAAGCGGCCAAAGATGTTATTGGCATACGCGAAGGAACCAAACACATTGGTGCTATGCACATTATGATAACTAAAAAAGGAACATTCTTCCTTGCCGATACACTTTTCAATCGCCATCCGTGTACCGATGCATTGATTGATATAGCCAAACTGACACACGATACGGTGAAATTTTTCGCTCACGAACCTGTAATGGCTATGCTTTCGTATTCAAACTTTGGATCCGATAAAAATGGTAGTCCGGCTAGTGTACATCAAGTGGTGGAAACCTTGCACACAAATTTCCCCGACATGATGGTGGATGGCGAAATGCAAGTTACCTTTGCTTTGAACAAAGAGTTGAGAGATAAAAAATATCCGTTCTCCAAAATATCGGGTCGTGATGTAAATACACTTATTTTCCCCAACCTCAGTTCGGCAAATACGGCCTACAAATTGTTGATTGAAATGGGATTAGCCGAAACAATTGGACCAATTCAGATGGGATTAAATAAACCAGTACACATTTTGGACGTTGAAAGTTCGGTGCGCGACATTGTAAATATGACTGCTGTAGCGGTGCTGGATGCCATTGTAGAAGAACAAATACGTACCAACAACCTCGACCGCATAGGCAAAGTTGCCGAAAACAGCAGCGCCTATAGGTCAAAGAATTGTTAGATTAGAGATTATACAGTCAACACTTCGGCAAGCGTAAACGTGTTCAGCACTTTATGCTTGCTGTAGTTCGACGTTACAGTGCAACATTCGGTATAGAAATCGTGTTCAAAAATAAGGATTTGTTCTTTTTCGACGGCTTCGTCGAGTAACCTTTTCTTATCTTCCATAGCCGAAAGGGGGAAAATATCGTAGGACGAAATCCATGCCAAGGGCACATTAGCTGCCAATGGAATAACATCGCCACAGTAAACCAGCGTTTTATCGCCTAAATTGATATAACTCACCAACTGCCCAAAAGTATGTCCATTGCATATACGCACTTCTATTTCGGGGCAAACAAAAGTATTTTCAGTAACTATTTTCAACTTGCCTGCTTCAAAAATTGGCATCATATTCTCTTTGAAATACGAATCGCCTTCGCGTACATTCGGATTCAGAAAGTTTTGCCATTGCGCCTCTCCCACCCAATGCGTAGCATTCGGGAAAACCATTTCGGCAGCCGACTTATCAGCATTATAGCGCGTTGCACCTCCACAATGGTCGAAATGTAAATGCGTGAATATCACATCAGTAATATCAGCAGCTGCATATCCAAGCTTAGCCAACTCATCGTCGAAATTAATCACACCTTCAAATCCATAATACTTTAAATAATCGAGTTGTTTATCGCCTGTACCCGTATCAATTAAAATTTTTCGCTCTCCGGTATCAATAAGCAGGCAACGCATACTCACTTTACAGTAGTTTTCGTCGTTGCAAGGGTAGCGTTTTTGCCACACAATTTTGGGTACAACGCCAAATGCAGCGCCACCATCCACAAAAAAAGTTCCAGCTTCTATTTTGTTAATAAGCATATTTTCGAGTTTGTAAAGTTTGACC
>CAYXQZ010000251.1:0-4282 GCA_964466415.1 uncultured Paludibacter sp. | reverse complement strand
CATCGACTGTTGAAACCAAAGTGCAGGTGACCTTATCTGAAGGTGAACCAAAGTATTTTACAATGGATCTTGAAACTTCTAGAACCAGCTTGGAGGCTGAACCTTCTAGAACCCGCTTGGAGGCTGAACCTTCTATAACCAGCTTGGAGGCTGAACCTCAATTTGGTAAACCGTACATCATTTCAGGTTTAAAGTCCCAAAATCTTATGATAAACCTTGGGAACAGTAGTAATACCGTGGTTGATATTACTTTTATTTATACGGATGGAACTTCTAGTACTATCAAAAAACACAATGCAGAAAATGGTATTGTTATAATTAATGATGCACCTTTACGATCTGGTTTAAATATTGTTAAAATCGGCAAAAATGGCAGTAGCACGGTATTAAAAACTATAGGCTTTAGGTAAGAGAAGCGTTGAAAATTTTGACACCCCACCCTTAAATTATAAACAAAAACATACATCATGAAAATACATTTAGTGGTCATCTTAGCATTATCCTTTTCTGCAAGCACTTTTGCCAAGCAAAACAAAATAGAACAAATTCCTGCTAATAATTTCAAAACGGAAATTAACGGCAAGCAAACTGCTCTATACACCCTCACCAACAGCAAGGGTATGACGGTTCAAATAACCAATTACGGTGCACGCGTAGTAGCATTATGGGTACCCGACAAAGTGGGTGGTTTTCAGGATGTGGTATGGGGTTTCAGTTCCATTCAAGAATACCTGAAATCGACCGATATTTATTGCGGACCTATTGTGGGGCGTTTCGGTAACCGCATCAACAAAGGGCAATTCAAGCTGAAAAACACTTCTTATCAGTTGACTATTAATAACAACGGTAATCATTTGCATGGCGGAACAAAAGGTTTCGAATGTAGAGTTTGGGATGCCAAGTACGTAAAGGTGGCTGGAAATAAGGGGTTGAAGTTAAGTTATGTTTCTCCTGATGGTGAAGAGGGTTATCCTGGAAATTTAACTATTAGTGTTACCTATATTGTAACCGAAAATAACGAGTTGACAATTAACTATTCGGCTACCACCGATGCTGAAACCATTGTAAATCCTACCAGTCATTGCTACTTCAATTTATCGGGTACAACTGCCAATACCATTTTGTCGCATCAACTAAAAATTAATGCATTGAAATATACCCCTGTAACTACTGGTTTGATTCCAACTGGAGAATTGTTACCCGTAAAAGGAACGCCACTCGATTTTACTAAATTTACAACCATTGGTGAGCACATAAATGTAATAAATGAGCAATTAGCTTTGGGATTAGGATACGACCATAACTATGTGTTAAATAAAAAAGCAAAAAAAATGGGCGAAGCAGCCGAGATTTATTCCAACCAATCAGGCATTAGCATGAAAGTGATTACCGACCAACCCGGCTTGCAGTTTTATAGCGGCAATTTTATGGATGGTACGTTAACAGGCAAACGCGGCGATGTACACGCTTACCGCACCGGTTTTGCACTCGAAGCGCAAAACTATCCCGATGCACCAAATCATAAAAACTTTCCGTCGGCAGTATTACAGCCAAATGAAACATACAGTCAAACCACAACTTATGCTTTTAGCATCAAGAAGTAATTGTCAGATTAAATTACAAACAGTTATAGTATCAAGTATTAGTTGACATATAAACATAATATCTACAATTTATTTTAAATCAAAATCAAATATGACATCACGTGAAAGAATTTTAGCGGCTATTCGTCATGAGCAACCCGACCAAGTACCAGTAGATATGGGCGCAACACCAAGTTCAGGCATTTCTGCTATAGCTTACAGCAATCTTGTTAAACATTTGGGATTGGATTTGCCTACCCGCATTTACGATGTGGTACAACAAATCGCACAGCCCGATATGGAAATTATCGACCGTTTTGGTATTGATGTGCTCGATATTGGTCGCATGTTCAATGACAAAGATGAGGATTGGTATCCAATTACTATGGCAAACGGCGATACCGCCTATTATCCAGTGTGGTTTAAACCCGAATTGCAAGCTGATGGTTCGTATGTAACTTACGATACTGACGGAACAACAAAACTTGCTCACATGCCAATTGGAGCAACTTTTTTTGATCAGACATACTTCCCTTATCTGAACGGTTACCCCGAAAATTATGATAATCTGGACGACGAGATGGGTCGTATACTTTGGGCACGTTATGCTCATAGTCCGTGGGATCATGCTGCGGAAGATGATTTCTGGCCAAAATTGCGCGAAAAAGCAATTTGGTTGCGAGAAAATACCGACAAAGCTTTGTTAGTAGTTTGTGGTTGTAATTTGTTTGAATGGGGAACTTTTCTCCGCCGCATGGATAATTTCTTGATGGATTTGATGTGCGATCCTGAAAATGTAGAACGCTTGCTCGACGAATTATTGAAACGTCACTTGGCTACACTCGAAAAAGTGTGTCATTACTTGGGCGATGTTGTTGATATTATCCGTTTTGGCGACGATTTAGGAATGACCAATGGTCCGTTTATGGGGGCAGATACTTATGATGAACTTTTCAAACCACGACACAAAATTCTTTGCGATTATGTGAAAGAACATAGCTCCATGCATACTTTCATTCACTCGTGTGGTTCAATATCCATGCTTATTCCGGGATTATTGGAAGCAGGAATTGAAATACTGAATCCTGTTCAAACCAATTGTGCTCACATGGAACCCGATTATTTGAAAAAAGAATTTGGTGATAAAGCAACATTCTGGGGTGGCGGTATCGAAACTGTTGGAACACTCAATACTGGTACACCTGAACAAATCCGTTCACAGATTTTCGAACGTCTGGATATTTTCAACAAAGGCGGTGGCTTTGTGTTCAATACAGTACACAATATTCTACCCGATGTTCCTCCACAAAACATTGTGGCTATGTTTGATGCGATAAAGGAATATAATACCAATACTGCCCCTAACCCATAAAGGGGAACAAGGCAAGTATGTTCTACATATTTATAGACATAAAGAAGAATTATAAAAACATCAATAATCAATACTAATTTAATCCCCCTTTAGGGGTTAGGGGCAGCTATATGACAACAATTCTAGGATTATTATTAATATTTATCGGAGCATTTTCGTCCGGTAGTTTTGCAGTGCCATTTGGTGGTATAAAAGGTTGGAAATGGGAAAATTACTGGTTATCAACCGGTTTATTTTCATTTATTGTACTTCCAATAATCGTATGTTTACTTTTGGTAAATAATTTCGGGCAACTAATTTCTGTAGTTCCAACATCAGATTTTTGGGCAATTTTCGTTATGGGTGCTGTGTATGGCATTGGTAGTCTGACATTTGGTTTGTCCATGCGCTATCTGGGTTTGTCGCTCGGTTATGCATTGTCGCTTGGTTTAATGGCTGCCATTGGCACATTGGTTCCACCGGCATTGGATGGGCGTTTTGGCATGTTGTTAGAAACCCATAATGGAAATATGGTGTTGATTGGAATTCTCATTTCACTAGTCGGAATTGCCGGAATAGCAATTGCCGGTTATCAAAAAGACCAGTTTAATTCAAAGAAAGCGAAGGATGCTAGCAGCGAATTTGATTTTAAAAAAGGTGTAATTGCAGCGGTTTTAACTGGTGTTTTGGCTTCTGCCATGTCATTGGGTATCGAAAAAGGAAACGGAGTGAGCAAGTTAGCTATCGAAAGTGGTACAAATCCGCTTTTCAGTGGTAATCCAACCATGCTCATCATGTTATTGGGTACATTTTTAACTACCTTGGTTTGGTGTACTTATTTGATGCTTAAAAACAAAACATTGGTAGAATTCAAAAAACAAAGTATTGCAATCAGTTTAAAGAACATTGCTATGACAGGAATAGCAGGGTCGCTTTGGTATCTCCAATTTATTTTCTTTGGTGCTGGAAAAAGCCTTTTAGGGCAATATACATTTGCTGCCTGGGGCATTTTGATGGCTTTTACCATTGTTATCGCCATGCTTTGGGGTTTATTCAAAGGCGAATGGAAAGGAATTCCTTCAAAAACAAGAATGATCATGTTCATTTCGCTTGGAATTATCGTTGTTGGAACATTTATTATTGGGCTTTACAATAATTAGACTTACAACCATTAAATTTATTATTTGACAATTTACTTTTTACAATTTATTAGTATAGTATCTGATAAACAAATAACTAATCAACCAATTAACAAATTAACAAATATGGAACAAGAAATTGTAAGAACATACACAAAACCCTACAAACGTTATTGTTTGACACTGGACTTAAAAAACGAACCCGAATT
>CAYXQZ010000250.1:0-4285 GCA_964466415.1 uncultured Paludibacter sp. | reverse complement strand
AAATTTTGTAATCTATTGATTATTATTTAGCTGGAGCTGGTTTTGCATCAGCTTTTTTTCCATCTGAGCAACATGCTTTTGAATCAGCTTTCTTACTGTCTTTGCAGCAAGCTTTAGAATCGCCTTTTGCTTCACCTTTACAAGCTTTGTCGCCACTTTTAGCGCCATCTTTGCAGCATTCTTTTTTTGTTTCAGCTTTTTTAGGAGCTGCAGTTTGTGCCATAACTGTTGTTGATACAAACATAGCAACTAGTGCTAGAATAAAAATGTTTTTTTTCATGATTGTTTTTTTTTAATTTATTTGAAATTGGAAAATTATTTGTTTTTTAAAATTTTGAGTTAAAAACAAATTCAGTCCTGAGCTATTAACGTAGAAGTATAGTTTTTGTTTTGACCATTTTATCTCATTAACAATTAAACAGCGTCTGTTTTGAACTTTTATGATTACGTGGTAAAAATACAACATTGTTGTAATTCTGGATAATAATCAATATCAAATTTTGAATTTTTAGCTAGATGCAAGCATTATTTTGAAAGTTCTAATACTTCAACCTTGTAATGTAATTTTTCAATAGCATACTTTAACAAAGGCAAATTAGTCTCTATTTATTGCCCAACGCATTCCTATATACATTTTTCGTCCATGTAGCGGACCCCAAATCATCGAAGCATCAAAATCGGCACTTCCTGGGTTTGCCACATCAATTATTGGATTTTTTTGTACAAATCCTGTTAGGTTTTCGCCACCCAAATACACCGACCATGTTTTAAAGTATTTTGTAACTTGCGCATTCATTACCGTAAACGGCTTGAATGTACTGCTCCATAGTGGGTTCGACATATCTGGGTCGGGTAAACGGCCACCTCCATTGAACTGAGCTGTATAATCGAATTGCCATTTTTTCAAAGGTGTTTGATAGGATAAAGTTATCAAACTTTTCGATTTACTTGTTAGCGGTTTATCGCGCAAAACACCTGCTATGGTGGTTTTTACAATATTTACACGGTGAGCCACATTCAAACTTAGCCCTTTCAAAATCTCGGAGCTTGCCTCTACCTGCACACTATGCGAGTACGATTTGCCATCCAAATTTGAAAATATAACTTTATGTGGGTCCGAATCCATATCGGCAACAAGTTGTTGCTCAAAATTTGTATAATACCATTCACCTGTCAGCATAATTTCCTTTTCGGCAATATCAATATCGGCCATAGTGCTTACTCCATAATTCCAAGCCTCTTCCATTTTTATTGTTGGTGCAATTATTAGCATCCGGTTACCCGCAAGCAGATAGTTATTTTCAGCAAATACAGTTGGCGACCGATATCCTTTACCAACCGACGCCCGTACCAACAAATGATCGGACAAACTATATTTAGCATGTATACGAGGTGTTATAAGCGTACCATATAAATTATTATAATCGGCTCGCAAACCACTCATCAGCATCAATTTATCGGCTAATTTATAGGTATATTCACCATAAACACCAGCTACCAATTCATTTTTCAGAAACGGATTAACCGAAATATGCGGCATTGTTTCCGTAAATTGGTCCAAAGTAGCATTAACTCCAGCCGTTAAACTATGCGTTTTTGTCCATTGAGTTTGGAAAACAAGATTCGAAAATAAACTATTTTGTTTACCGTTATATGATTTTGAACCATATTCAGACAACTGCTTATGTGTTGAACCACTTACAATTAGAGCAACACTTGTTCCCTTTTCGGGGTTAAGCACCAAGCCATTTTTCACAAAAAACTCCAATCGTTCCGATTCTATTCCAATCTTATAATTCCCATTAATTTGTCCACCATGCCTACTCTCAGTAAGTGCTCTTACATAAGCTTGTGCTACATAATTATCATTTTTATAATACCACCTATTTATAAAGTTATATTGCTTTACCATAGGCATATCCATATAATTATTGTGGTCATCGTCGATGGAAATAAACTCATCGCTTGCATGCAGAAAAATTCCTGTTGATAGCTTCTCCGACAATTTTGCCGATGCATTCAGGTTGGATTCAACTCTACCTGCATTACTTGCAAAAAGATTAAATGCAACTTTTTCGCTTGTTGGAGGTTTTTTGAACTCAACATTTATTTGACCTGTAACAGCCTCGTAACCATTCACTACCGAAGCAGTCCCTTTGGATACCTGAATACTTTCCATCCATGGGCCGGGAATAAAACCCATACCGTAAGGAGCTGAAATACCACGTAAATTGGGAATATTTTCGGTAAGCATTTGTACATAAGTTCCAGGCAAACCAAGCAATTTAATTTGCTTAGCACCCGTTGCAGCATCAGCGTACGACACATCCACCGACGGATTTGTTTCGAAACTCTCCGACAAATTACAGCAAGCCGCTTTACACAATTCAGCAGCAGTTATCTTTTCGGTGTTGAACATTACCGATTTCAATTTCATTGTTCCTTTGTTAGTTCCCACCACCGAAACTTCCGATAGTTGAATTAAATCATTTAAAACAATGGTTTGAAATTTACTTCTGTCCGTTACAATCAATGTATCACTTTGGTAAGCCACATTACTAAACACAATTTTAGTCGAATTTTCATTCTCCACTAATTCAAACTCTCCCTGTTCATTGGTTGCAACACCAATATTAGTTTGCATCCAATATACATTTACACCAGTTATTGGGTTACCATTTTTAGTAGTAACCTTACCTTTTACCGACGAAAATAATTGCAACGAGGAGAGTATCATACCAATAAAAAGTATGTATCTCATTTTTAATAATTTAGTTGAATTTAAAAAATAAATATCTTGTTCTGATGAAAAAGCATCATCAGAAAAAAGTATAAATAATATTCAAAATCAAATTATTAATACCGATTTAGCGGAAAGTATGTCGCGCCCCGTAGGTAACGAGAATAAGGGTGGAGCGTGAGTTAGAAAAAGATGACTATCTGTAGAAATGGTGAAATCGAAAATGGAAATAAATGCTGATTTCAATAACTGAATGTTGGGAATTTTAGTGTTATCAGTTAACGAATCAACAATTATGGGCGTTTCAACGTTTAAACGTAAAATATGGCAACCATCAGTTTGATGATTTACATCAGAACAAGCTATATCCGTATCTGTTTCAGTTTCATGATTTTCGGGTGATTCACAACAATCACTCTCCTGATGATGAAAAGAGCTACATGACTTTAAGGTGACCTCCTCAATTCCATGCTCTGAGCAAATGTCGCAACAGAATTTTACAACATTAAAACCCGAACCAGCCACCAAAAAGAATAGTGCCAGCACGAACGAAACTATATGTATACTTAGTTTTTTCATTGTAATCAAGAACAAATATAGGTTGCTAAATAGCGGATTGAAAATATTATACAGTTTTTTAGCTTTATTTTAAAAATTATCGCATTAAAAATTATACATTTGCAGTTCCAAAACTATAAAGTAATACAATAATGAAAACTAGTCGTATAAACCTAATTATATGCACTTTAGCAATAATATCACTTGTTTCGTGTAAACAAAAAACTATTCGTACCATTGAAAAAGCGGATATCGAAAAGTATTATTTAGCTGCTGACACATCAAAAGGTTCGCTAAATTTGGAACTTAATGTTGAAATTCCAGTATGTTTCGACAATAAAAGCATACTCGATACCATTCGAAATACAATTATTAGCAACCTATTTGGCATTGAATATATCAAGTATGCAAACGATTCGATTATTCAGCAGTTTGCGTCCGATTTAAAAAAGGAATATAAACTGACGAATGAGCCCATACTGAACGAAATGGACGAAAAATCGCTTTATAGCTTCAACAACGAGCATATTCTGGATGGTTTTTCGTTGTTGAACGACGAAAATATTTACTCTTATGGAATAAACCGCTATGTATTTATGGGTGGTGCACATGGATTAAATACTATTAATTATTATAATTTCAATCTTAAAACAGGAAAACTGATTACCGAAAATGATTTGTTTCTGAAAAATACAGTTTCAAAACTTACCGAGTTAATTAAATTGCGAATTATTGAACAGAGCAATGAAGATAAAGGAATAAAGCCTATCAAAAATTTGGAGAAAACAGATTTTTGGATAGATGCAATTAAGCCAAATGGCAATTTTTATATCACCGACGAAAGTTTGAATTACGTATTTAATCCTTACGAAATTGGCCCTTATTACTTAGGTATAACTGAAGTTCAGATTCCTTACGAACGAATGAAAAATATTTTAAAACCAAACGCAACCATTAATTATCTTATCAAAAAAGAAAAAATTCCAA
>CAYXQZ010000249.1:0-4286 GCA_964466415.1 uncultured Paludibacter sp. | reverse complement strand
GCTGTAGCGGTAGTTTTTTGTCTCATTTGATTTTACAATTGTTTATTATAGATTATTTTTCTAATTGCTTTCAAGGGAATTGAAATGTCGTCTTCATGATTTTGCAGGATGATAATAGTCTTATCATTTTCAACGTGTCTCTCAATATATGCCACATAACCAGGCCAACTTCCCCCATGTCTTGTCATTTTACTGTAAATATCAAATTTTTCAATTTCCCAGCCCATAGCATAGTTTGTCTTAGTTTGGTTATTCAAAGTGGCAACTTCAAAAACAGCTTTCATTCCGTCCTCTGAAAGAAGTATATTTTTATACAATGCTCTGTCCCATTTTAATAAATCCGTCACAGTGGAATTTACTGTTCCATCACCAACAATACCGTCAAGCCAGATTACAAATTTAGTTTCTTCAAAGCTGTCAGGTAAAATATATCCGGTTAAGCTGTCAGGACTGATATAACCCAAAGCATAATTTGCTACTTTCTCAGGGTTTAATCTACGATTATAGACAAAAGTATTTTTCATTTTCAATGGTTTGAATATGAATTTGTTTAAAAAGTCTGCATATGTCAAACCTGAAACATTTTCAATGATAGTTGCTAATAGTGCGTAACCTGTATTACTATATTCAAATTTGCTGTTAGGTTCAAATAATACATTGGGGTTGTATTTACCATATATAGCAACAAGGTCTTTGTTTGTAGCTATTTTTGATTTATCAACCAAGCTATCCATAACTTCCATATAGTCTGGAAGTCCGCCAGTATGGTGAAGAAGATTTCTGATTGTTATGCCTGTATAATTTGAAAGTTCAGGAATGTATTTCCCTATTTCATCGTCCAAATTCAATTTCCCCCGTTCTTTTAGCATCATTATAGCCATTGCAGTAAATTGTTTTGAAACAGACCCTGTCTCAAATATTGAATTCTCCGTCAATAGCTCTTTTGTTGTTTCATTTGCCAATCCAAAACTATGGCTATAAAGTATCTTTCCCTTTTCAGCTACCAAAACATTTCCATTGAAGTCGTGATTTGAATTTAGGGCTTTCATTAAACTGTCTATTTTTTGAACTTTATTTTGTCCAAAAGCAAACTGCCCTAATAAAATCAATATTACTGAAAGTCTAATTTTCATTTTGCTTGTTTTCATTGGCCTGGTGTTGTTTTGTCAAAATTACCGCTCGTTCGCTGAAGTTTTTTAAGGACAAGTTCCCATTGATTCTAATGTAACTATGGTAAATCCGATTGGAGTCAATTGATCTTCAAAATACAAACTGCTTTTTGGAATACTACCTGGGAAGCAACTTAATTTATATAACTCTCCGCATTTACCAATGTGATGACCACCTGCTGTTGTAACCTGGATTTTATAATAATAAGTAGACCAAGTATCAGGGCTCGACGTTGTCGTCCATCCTTGGCCCAGAGTAGTAGTTGTGAACATAACATTATTATCTCCATCGTAAATTGTGAAAGCAATTGCTGTAACATCTTGAGTGTACGGTCTGCTAACATCATTTAATCCATCAGAATTAGGCGTAAATGCATTTGGCATATATATTTTAGCATTGTCACCGGTACCAAGAGTATCAGTTATGAGACCATCACAGTTAATGTGATTGGTTGTATTATCAGTATCCTTCGATTTCTTGCAATAGCATAATCCTAAGCTAAGAATCATTAGACCTGTCAGATGCATTATTTTCATTGTGATGCTCGTTAAATTATAACTAAGCTCGAAACTGCTATAAAATTCTGACTATTGCTTTTGTATTAAGTTAAATCACAGCATCTTACCATTTGCATTAATATGTCAAATCCTCCATTTTCTCCTCTTAAACGTTAGCTTCACAAGTCAGTTGTGAGCGACAGGGAGGATTGCAGCCAACACTTATTTGCAACCGCAGCAAACATGAACCTTTGCTAAGTATTATTAATGCTGGTTTTGTTGCACTTGCAAATTCGTTAGCAAACGTGAATTGTTATCTTGACAACTGGTAATCAGTAATTAATGTACTTGGAGATAAATTCAATCGATTTGTTAAATTTCGAATCATTTCAACAGTCAATTTACGTTTGCGGTTCAATATCTCAGACACCCTGCTTTTTCCTCCTATAACATCAATTAAATCAACTTGTTTTAAGTGCATTTCCTCCATCCTGATTTTTATAGCTTCAATCGGGTCGGGAGCTTCAATTGGATAATGTTTTTTCTCAAACTCGTCTATCATTAATCCAAGGATGTCAGCTTCATCGCTCTCAATAGTCCCAAAAGGGGAATCAAAAATTTCCTCCAGTCTTTTAAGAGCTGTTTTATAATCAAATTCTGATTTTATTGGTTTTATATTCATTTTTGGATTTTTTTAAATTGTAGTTGCATCAATTTTATCATACTCTTTGTGGGTTCCAATGAAGCGAATAAATATCCATTGCTTCTCAAAGTTAAATTTCGTCACCATTCGATAAGTATTTCCCTTAATGTTAAAAACGATCCTGCTGTCTTGCAGTATACTTGCACTTGCATATGTTTGTTTGACATCAATTGGAGTTTTCCATTCAGAACCCATAGCCGTATCATGCCATGTCTTTAAATACTGTTCTGAAGCAGGGTGTTTAATCCAAAACTCTCTTAATGTATTCTTTGCAAATATTCTTTCCATAGAAAATATTTCCAGGTGCAAAGATAATGAAGAATTCGCATTTTGGGAACATTGTTTTGGGAACCACTTACAATATGAGTAAAAAATACATAAATATATTTACCGAAATCCCTGTGTGTCATTCTAATTATAGTTCTTTGTTACTATTATTAAAGTAATGTGTTTCCCACTGAACCGCCAATTTCATGTAGGTGCTGTTATCCGTTCGTATTTTTACCAAGGTCCATTTTGTGTAATATTGATAAATCTGTCATTTTCATAACGATATGCTCCACCATACCCCACAAACCAAAGTCGCCTTTGCCGGTCTTCGTAAATTTGAAAAGTCAGCGGACCATAATTTCCTTCTTCTATTCGATATTCAGTGAGTTTCTCTCCACTTAATCTATATATACTGCGAGAGCAATTAAACCAAATATCACCCTTAAAATCCACAATTATACTGCCTGTTCCTTTGCTTTCTTCAAAATGCATTTCTGAAATATTGGTAAGGATATTCTCTTTGAGATGAAAAAGTCCTTTTGAAGTCGAAACCCAGAATCCACCTTTTTTGTCTTCAACTATTTTGCTAACAAAATTTGTTGGAATACTTACTTCATCAGAAATATTCTTTAACTCTTTATTTGTATATGAAAATAAACCTGCATTAGCACACAGCCATATTGTCCCTTTACTATCTTCAAGGATACTATGAATCATCTTTGTACTTGATACGCCAACAGTTGTATCTATCTTCCCTTCAGGCAGGTCGAAATTAGTGAATCCTTGTCCATCAAATATACAAGTACCTTCTATTGTCCCAACCCAAACATTACCATTGACATCCGTCTCAATGCACCAAACATCATTGCTTATTAAGCCATCTGATTCGTAATAATTGGTCACTAATGTACCGTCAATTCTGCTAATACCATCAGTATGTCCAAACCAAATTATCCCATCTTTATCTTCTGCAATGTCTTTAATTGTTACTCTTCCACCTGATTCGCTTCTAATGCTATCAATATGAATTAACGAATCGCCAGCTAGTCTGAACGCTCCACCCTGCGTTCCAAACCAAATATTTCCCTTACTATCTTGAAATACGGTCCTTACAACGTCACTTATCTGATTTTTAAAATTTGGAAATTGAATTGTTTCCTTTTCTTTTATTATGTTTCGTTTTTCACCATTATTCGCTTGGGCATTACAAGACGTTATAAAAAAACAGAATACAATACCTGTAAGTAATTTTATTCCGTTAAATGGCGTTTTCTCTTTTTTCACTGGATTTCTATTTTATATGACGCATAACGTCCCGCTGGCAGCTGCAGTGCGGGGTTTACTTGTTTTATGTTTTCTTTTCACTTATCGTTTACAGGTTTGGTGAATGCCAGCTTCCGGAAACCGCCCGCATTGCTCGGCTGACGGATCGTTGCAGCTAAGACCCGTGCGTTGGTTTCGGGATTGTGTTGCAATCCTGGTGGTATGCTGCATGGGGCTTAGTTGTCATGTGTGTGCCCGTTAATGTTATAAATTTCTTATTCTATTAGAAATCCAATTTTTTATCTGATCAAAATTCGATTTTCCTTGCGCTATTTCTATAACAAATTCGAATTTCTCAGCCTGCGTCGCGCTGATATCAAAGC
>CAYXQZ010000248.1:0-4327 GCA_964466415.1 uncultured Paludibacter sp. | reverse complement strand
ATGGCGGTAGACATACCGACATTTAAATCTTTACAGGCTTTGCTTAATCTTATGGACATATATAAATTTATGAATTTTATTAAAAATGAGCAGTTTAATGCTCGGTTGTTTTATTGATGCATCATGAGTTCAATTTATTTTATTCTTCAAACTCAGCATTGAGAATAGCTAAAACTTCATCAATTGTTTCTTCTTCAAGATCTGTTCTGCGAATTAAATCGTGACGTGGAATGGCTAGTACATTTTTAGCTGTATCGCATCCAATAGCTTTAAATGCATCAATTACCCATGCATCAATTTCATCCGAAAATTCGTCCAAGTAAATATCTTCTGTATCCTCTTCGTCAATGTCACGGTAAACATCTAAAGTATAGCCAGTAAGCATGCTTGCTAAACGGATATTTAATCCGCCTTTACCAATGGCCAACGAAACTTCGTCGGGTTTCAGATATACTTCTGCTTTTTTCTCAGCTTCGTTTAAGCGGATAGAAGAGATTTTAGCAGGACTTAAAGCTCTGGATATAAAAAGACTTACATTGTTAGTATAGTTAATTACGTCGATGTTTTCGTTACGCAATTCACGAACAATACCATGAATACGAGATCCTTTTACTCCAACACATGCTCCAACCGGATCAATACGTTCGTCGTACGATTCTACTGCTACTTTTGCACGTTCGCCAGGAACACGAGCTATTTTTTTAACAAGTATCAATCCTTCGTGAATTTCAGGAACTTCGAGTTCAAAAAGTCTTTCGAGGAATACAGGCGAAATACGTGATACAATAATTTTTGGATTATTGTTTTTGTTTTCAACCATAGCCACTACTGCTCTTACAGTATCGCCTTTGCGGTAAAAATCGGTAGGTATTTGTTCTGTTTTTGGTAAATACAATTCATTACCCTCATCATCAATCAAAAGCATTTCTTTTTTCCAAACTTGGTAAAGTTCAGCACTTATAATTTGACCAACTTTTTCGCTGTATTTTGCAAAAACACTATCTTTTTGTAATTCAAGTATTTTTGAAGATAAAGTTTGACGCAATGTAAGAATTGCACGACGTCCAAAGCTCAGAAAATCAACTGTATCAGTTACATCTTCGCCAAGTTCATAATCTTCGTCTATCTTTTTTGCTTCGGTCAACGAAATTTCAGTATTCGAATCTTCCAATTCATCATCTTCCACTACAACGCGATTTCGGTAAATCTCGAAGTCACCTTTGTCCGGGTTAATAATTACGTCGTAGTTATCATCACTACCAAATAGTTTGGTAATTACACTACGGAATGATTCTTCCATAACACTTATTAGAGTGCTTCTGTCGATGCTTTTCAGTTCTTTAAACTCCGAAAAGGTGTCAATCAGGTTGATTGTTTCTTTTTTGCTCATAGCTTATTTAAATCTGATAATGTATTTAGTATATTTTATATCACTGTAATTAAATGAAATTTCTTCATTTACTATTATTTTTCGTTTAGCGCCTTCGGGTTGTACTTTTTTCTCAGTACTAATAGTGAAAAATTGTTCGTTCGCCGATACTAATTCGCCCGATTGTTTTATGCCATTTTTACTAAGCACTTCAACCTCGTTGCCAATGTTCTTTTCGTATTGTTTCAGCACTTTAAATGGCTCAGTTAAACCTGCCGAACTAACTTCTAATTCAAAATCGTCTACTTCTCTGTCGAACTTTGATTCAATAAACTTGCTCAGTCCTATACAATAATCAAGTGAAACGCCTTCGAACGAATCAATTTCAATTGATATACGATTGTCGGTACTAATATTTATATCTACCAGATAGTAATCTGAATCAGCTAAAAATTCGTTAATGTACTGTATAACAGTGTCTTTAAAAATCATATATTGCGTAGAATTAACAAAGAAGGGGACTGTAGTCCCCTTCACATAGTTCTTAATCGGCTGCAAAAGTACAAATAATTCTTTATATAACAAACAATTAGATGATTTTTTACAATTTTATTTTCGATTATAGTATATTTTGCTTCTAATTATTAATTGGTATACTGATTTGAATAATATTTTTGATAGGCACCACTGGTTACATTATCCAACCATTCTTGGTTTTGCATATACCAATCTACTGTTTTTTCGAGTCCTTCCTCAAATTGCAGGGATGGTTTCCAGCCAAGTTCTTGTTGTAATTTTGTGGAGTCAATGGCATATCTTAAATCATGTCCAGCTCTGTCTTTTACAAACGTAATTAGTTTGGCCGATTCACCTGCTTCGCGTCCCAGTTTACGGTCCATTATCTCACACAGTTTATGAATAAGGTCAATGTTAGTCCATTCATTATTGCCACCAATATTATACGTATCGCCGTTTTTTCCATTGTGAAAAATGGTGTCGATTGCACGTGCATGGTCGTTTACAAATAACCAATCGCGAACGTTTTCACCTTTTCCGTAAATTGGAATTGAACGATTGTGTTTAATATTATTGATCGAAAGTGGAATTAATTTTTCAGGAAAATGATTGGCACCATAATTATTCGAACAATTCGAAATTACTACTGGTAGGCCATACGTATCGTGGTAGGCACGTACAAAGTGGTCGCTCGACGCTTTACTAGCCGAATAGGGCGAATGTGGATCGTATTTAGTAGTTTCGGTAAAAAACGTGCCATCAAATTCGAGTGCCCCATATACTTCATCGGTCGATACATGGTAAAATCGTTTGCCTTTGTAATTATCTTTCCAGGCATTCTTGGCTGCATTTAGTAAATTAGCTGTTCCAAATACATTGGTTTTCAAAAACGAAAATGGATCAGTAATTGAACGGTCAACATGCGATTCGGCTGCTAAGTGAATTACACCATCAATATTATAGGTAGCAAAAAGCTCTGGAATGAGTTTCTCGTCGGTTATATCGCCTTTTAAAAATTTGTAATTGGGAGCATCGGCTATGTCTTTTAAATTTTCGAGATTGCCGGCATACGTAAGGCAATCCAGATTAAGTATCAGGTAGTCAGGGTATTTGTTTACAAAAAGACGTACAACGTGCGAGCCTATAAAACCAGCTCCACCAGTAATCATTAAAGTTCGTTTCATAAATGCTAAATAGTTTTTTTTTGATATCGTTTTAGTTTTCAATTACAAAGATACAATGAATTTTCAGGTTTGACAAGTTGTTAATAACTTTTTGTACGAACGTAATTTTTTTTTAAATGAATACTCTAAATTTGCAAGGTGGAAAAAATATACATTCATATCGAAAAATTATTGTCGCGCAACGAGTATGTTGTAGTACCTGGCTTAGGTGGTTTTGTATTGCAACATCAATCGGCAGTAATAGTTGAAAACACCATTTATTCGCCTCGTAAAACCATATCATTCAATCCATTGATGCGTCACGCTGATGGTTTGCTTGTAATTGAAATAGCACGAACAGAACAAATTTCGTATCGTAAAGCGCAGGAGTTTTTGCAAGTCGAAATTGATAAATTGAAGCACGATTTACAACTAAATCGTAACTATAGTTTTGGTGATTTGGGCGTTTTGAGCTTGACCGATGAAAATTCAATTTGTTTTTCGCCCAATAGATTTGCTTCGTTTATTCCAATGAATATTGGGAATGTTGATTATAAGTTGCAAGAAGCCCGTGAGGAGTATGTTGCGGCTGATTTTACAACGAGTAAAACGATACAATTCAGAAGTTTTATGCATTATGCGGCCATGTTTGTATTGGTAATGAGTTTATTGTTTCTTTCCGAAAAATTAAATTACAATCAAACAAATCAAACGGCGAGTATTATCAATTTAAAAGTATTAACCAATACAATTACAAGTGTTGATTCAGTGGTAGTTAAATGTCCTGAATTAGTTGAGACAAAGCTGCAGGATAATATTGTGCAAAATAACGATTCCAATTTATACCATGTGATAGTAGCCAGTATGCCAACCATTGAATCGGCCGAGGCATATAAAAATATGCTTATTGAAGATTATCAATGCGCACATGTGCTAGAGCCCGTAAAAACGGTGAGGGTAGCTATACAATCGTTTACAAATAAGCAGGAAGCAATTGTTTTTATGGAGCAACTTCGATTGAAAGATAAACGTTTTGAAACAGCTTGGGTGCTTTGTAAGAGGTAATTAGCTGTAAGTATGTAGCAGTACTATTACATTCGGTAAATTAAAATACTAAATTGATGCAATTTTTTAATGATTTACTATTGCTAGCAAAAGAAAATTAATTATCTTTGCACCCGCTAACAGTAAAACATGCGGCTGTGGCGTAATTGGTAGCCGCGCCAGACTTAGGATCTGGTGCCGAGAGGCGTGGGGGTTCGAGTCCCTTCAGCCGCAC
>CAYXQZ010000247.1:0-4333 GCA_964466415.1 uncultured Paludibacter sp. | reverse complement strand
GTAAAATGAATACTATTACTCAAAACGATGTAGTAACAGTTTCGTATGGAAAAAATACACTATGGGTATGTTCAAATTCAACCGTATTTTATTTTGACAAACAGAATAATCAACTTAAAGAATATGCAAAAATTCAACTCCCGAACGTCAGAATTAGCTGCATAAAGGAGTCAACCACAGGTCAGCTTTACATTGGAACCAGGAATAACGGTTTGTTGGTTATGGATAAAAACAAGCGATTAACAAACGAAATTTCCAACATCGATGTAGTTAGTTTGTACGAAGATAGCAAGCAAAATATCTGGGTGGCAAGCCGTAGAAATGGACTTTACACATTGGGGCGTAGCGGACAGATGATTCATATTATGAATAATCCATCCAATTCCAATTCATTACCGAGTAATTTTGTTCGTTCGGTTTGTGAGGATGATTTTGGTAATTACTGGATTGGCACTTTCAATGGTTTGTGTCGTTATAACATTTCACAAAATATATTCTCCACCTTTGTACACTCCGAAAGCAGACCTTATTCGCTGGGTAGTTCTTCGGTATGGTGTTTAACAAAAGACAAACAGGGAACTATTTGGATTGGCTCATTCTTTGGCGGTATTGACTATTTTAACCCTGAGTATTCTTTTTTTAATTTCTATGGCGTGGGCAATGGAGCAAATCAAAGTTTGAGTTCGCCAATTGTCGGAAAAATGATAGAAGATAGTCAGAATAACCTGTGGATTGGTACTGAGGGTGGTGGTTTAAATTACCTGAACAGAAAAACAGGATCTATTACCATTTACAAAAACCTGCTCAATGGTAAAGGGATTCCTGCAAGCACAATCAAAGCCTTAGCGATTGATAAAACAAACAATAATTTATGGATTGGAAGTCATTTGGAGGGGCTTTATCGATTTAATTTAAATAACAGCAAAACAAAAATTTTCCGAAATAATCAAAATGACCCCAACTCACTAAAAAATGATTATGTGCGCAGAATAGCAATGTTTCAAAACAAACTTTATCTTGCCACACATAATTCTGTTGTTGTTTTCGATACACAAACTGAAAAAAGCAGTTTCCTGATTGATAACAAAAAATTTGGTCTCGACAATAAACAAATCTGGGACATAATGATTGACAAAGAAAATCAATTGTGGTTTTCAACAGCTTCAGCAGTATTCAGATACGATTTTAAAAATGAGATTTTAAAAAAATATATTCACAACGATACAGACTCACAAAGTATTAGTTCTACCTTTTTGAACACCTTTTTTCAAGATAGTAAAGGAAGAATATGGCTTGGGTCGGCAGGAAGCGGTGTAGATTTATACAATTCTAAAACTGATAAATTTCGATCATTTAATTCTACAAATTCGGAGATTATCGATGACTATATTCTTGATATAAAGGAATCCAAAAAGGGTTATTTGCTTATAGCTACCAACAAAGGATTCTCCTACTTCGACGTTGAAAGTAATAAATTCTACAATTTTTTGAATCAGTCGGTTTTTCCAATTTCGGCTATCAACGAAGGTGGACTTTATGTTACTGAAAATGGCGAAATTTACATTGGAAGTACCAATGGACTATTTTCATTTAATGAGAATATGCTCAATCTACAACCCAAATTATTTGATATTATTATCACCGATTTGTATGTCAATAACCTACGAGTTGAACCTGCGAAAGGTGATATTTTGCAAAAATCTATAACTGTATCGGACAATATAATTTTAAAACACAATCAGAATGCAATTTCTATTGAATTTGCCTGTACAAATTATGTGAAAGCCATACAGCAAGAAGTGGAATATTCACTTTCTGGATTTGATAATGGCTGGAATAAGGCTGGTAAACGTAGGTTAATAACCTATACAAACCTTAATCCCGGAAAATACATTCTAAAAATAAGAGCCAAACAAAAAGGAGATGTTTTTGCAGAAACTACTTTAAATATTCGAATTCAGTCTCCATTTTATGCCACTTGGTATGCGTATTTGTTTTATGTTTTACTCATTGCGTTTATAGTATATTTTATTGTAAAATTTTATACATCTAGTATTAAACTAAAAGTATCGCTCGATTACGAGAAAAAGGAAAAAGAACAAATTGAATGGCTCAATCAATCAAAACTTCGATTTTTCACTAACATTTCACATGAGTTCAGAACTCCTTTAACATTAATCATTAGCCATATAGAATCATTACTTCAATCTACATCGCTTCAAAACTCTTTGTACAAACGTATGTTGAGCGTTCATAAAAATGCACACCGCATGGGGAAACTTATCAATGAATTACTCGATTTCGGAAAACAAGAACAGGGTTTTTTACAAATTAAAGCTTCTCATCAAGATTTGGTTGGTTTTATTAATGAAATTGTGTTGACATTTAAGGAATACGCTGATCATAGACATATTTCACTTTTATTCACACACGAAGAACCAGGAATTGATGTGTGGTTAGATACAAATCAAATGGAGAAAGTTTTTTTTAACTTACTGTCAAATGCATTTAAATTTACTCCAGATGGCGGAGAAATTTCAGTTTCAATAGCAATGGAAAATAGATGGGTAAGTATTATTGTTTCTGATAATGGCTCTGGCATTGAAGAAAAAGATTTAGACAAAATATTTGATCGCTTTTATCAGGCAGAAAATGGATATAGTACAAACAAACATACTGTTGGTACCGGTATTGGACTTGCTTTGGCCAAAGGTATTGTTGAGTTGCACCACGGACAAATTCATATCGAAAACAAAAAAGAAGGTGGTAGTAAATTTATTGTGTCGTTGATGTTAGGTGATGAACATTTTAGCGAAGAACAAAAATCGCCTATTAATCAGTTTTCTACAAACTCAGGCATTGTTAACTCAGTCCTCGACGAAGAATTTGTGAAGCAAATAATTAAATCGCAACAATCAATCACAGATCAAAAATATAGCATTTTATTAGTCGAGGATAATCCGGAAATACTTGATTTGTTGGTGCAGATTTTCAATCCAATCTATCAGGTAATTACAGCCGTAAATGGTAAAGATGCACTTGAAAAGGCAAGGAATAATAATTTTGATATTATAGTTAGTGATGTAATGATGCCCGAAATGTCTGGTATTGAAATGTGTAGCAAAATTAAATCTAATCTCGAAACATGTCACATCCCTGTGGTATTGCTAACTGCACGCACAGCTTTGGAATATACAATTGAAGGACTCAGAACCGGTGCCGACGAATATCTTACAAAACCATTCGATACCCGATTACTAATTGCTCGTTGTAATAATCTGGTGAATAACCGAAAACAGCTTCAGGCAAAATTCAGCAAACAAGTCGACTCGAATGTAAATATCATTACAACCAACAGCATCGATCAAAAATTCATGACACGTGCCGTTGAATTAGTCGAAAATAACTTAATTGATTCAAACTTTGATGTCAATGAATTTGCATCGGAAATGATGATGGGACGAACTACTTTTTTCCAAAAGCTAAAAGGTATCACAGGACTAACACCTAACGAGTTTATAACAAATATCCGATTAAAAAAGAGTTTGAAATTACTTATTGAAAAGCCAGAACTCAGCATTACTGATGTGGGCTATGAACTTGGTTTTTCATCGCCAAGCTATTTTACTAAATGTTTCAGGGAAGTGTTTGGAGTTACTCCAGCAAAATACCGTAAGGATAATAAAACAAATGAATAATGGCTGAGAGCATTTTCATTCCATCAAATTGTTTTAGTTTTAATGAAGTTTCCTTTCATAGTAAGTTAAATTATTTCTTAGATATCTATATACAATATTTGTGTTTCGCTTTATCATTTATAGGTAGCTTAGGATTGCCATGTATTTACTTACTCATTTGTGGCTTCAAACATATATGTTTTCGAAATTAAATTTTCTGAACGTAAAAACCTAAGTTGCAAAGAAAAACTGTAAGTTTTTGTCTTTGCGTTCTTTCTCTTCTTGTTGATTTTGAACTGCTTAAAAACTTCGCATCATAGCGTTACTCTTATTTGAGCAGTCCAAGACTTGTCACAAAAAAACTTTTTACACGAATAAATTGAATTTTAATTTTTATAATTAATGACTGAAATTTTAACTGAGTACATTATTTAATGATAATTCTGCACCTGCTTCCAACATAAATAAAGATAAAAATGCAATACAAAAAATCATTTTCTTACCTTGAAAACTTATTCAAATAATTATATTTGTTGACTCATCTTTAAAAAACAAAACCAATTTCCTGATGTGCAAATTTAAGTATAGTATTATCTCGTTTATAAAAAAAATAGCACACAAAAAAGCTAATCCCATTCAAATCTTAGTTTTCTAAA
>CAYXQZ010000246.1:0-4343 GCA_964466415.1 uncultured Paludibacter sp. | reverse complement strand
AGTTGGAAAAAAAGAACAAGAAGTGCCTGGCGAAGACTGGATAAAACGAAATGCACTTCAGTTGCGGGCATACAAATCGAGTACTTATCAGAATGGAGTTCGGGTGCCTTTGATAATAAAATACCCGAAAGTTATAAAAGCAGGAACCCGTAACCAATTTGCAAGGGTGGAGGATGTATTGCCCACTTTACTAAAATTATCCGGTATTAGCGACCAGAAAATTAAACATCACGCCTTTTCGGGTGTAAGTATTGCTGATAATCTGATGGATAAGAATAAAACGGTAAAAGTACCCGCTGCTTTTCGTATCAATATTGCACACGAAGGAGCTCCACGTACCCGCAAAGGGATAATAGAAAATCCATCGAATCTCAAATTCGAAGAACATCACTTGAGTTTACAAAACGAGAGCTATGTTTTTCATGCCTTACCAAGCGGTAAACAAGAGTTGTACGATTTGAAGACCGATGCAGCTGAAAAAAGTAATATCGCACTTCAATTTCCTGAAATTACGAGCCGGATGGCATTCGAATGCCGTCGTGAGTGGGACAATACCATTGCTTCGGGAAGAGCTTTTGGCATGCCGGCATTACAGGTTGGTCGCTTGCTTTGGGATGCAAAACCGGACATACAAAACAATTTATCGGCAGGATATGTGCAAAAACTAAATGGAGAAGTTACAGTTGTTGCCCAAGCTATTGAGGGATTTGCTAAATTGAACGATGAAGCAGTATATAAACTTGATGTTGTAACTCCGGAAAAATATAATCTTATTGTTAAAGGTAAAAATTTAGATAAATGTGGTAGCCTCGAAGCTCAATTGGGAACTCAATCATTCACAGGAAAATTAAATACAGCAGGTGAACTTCATTTCGGCGAAATTGATTTGCAAAAATCCGACCAGCAGTTTATTCTAAAGTCCACTTCGAATAGCTTGACAGGCGATAAAGCCACTATAACACAACTTGTTTTTTCGCGAAGTAAAAACTAAATACAATGATACTAAAGTCGATTTCTTTAAGTACAGGTTTGGTTTTGTCTGCGATGACACAACTGAATGCCGGCAACATAATGCAGCAAACAAAGCAAGCAAAGCCAAATATCGTCGTTTTTACGGTCGACGACATGGATATTACTTCGGTCAATTGTTATGGTAATCCCATGCCAAACCTAACTCCTAATATGGATAAGCTGGCAAAGCAAAGCGTGATTTTCAGAAATGCTCATGTAAGTAGCGCCATCAGTATGCCCTGTCGACAGTCGATGATGACAGGTTTGTATCCACACCGCAATGGTTCGATGGGCTTTATTGAAGTTGCCAAAGATGCTTGTCCTTCTTTGTCGGGGATATTAATGGAGCAGGGTTATTATGCCGCGTCTATCGGTAAAGGGCGTGATTACAAAGCATTTCCATGGAGTGAATTTCAAGACGATGGATGGAAATGGCCAGGCGGCGATGGGTGGTATAGTCGTAACCCCGAGTATTTTTACCAAAAAGCCAAATCGTCTATAAAAAATGCCAAAGCAGATGGGAAACCCATTTTTCTGGGAGTAAATACATCCGATCCACACCGTCCGTTTCCGGGTTCGGAACAGGAAAAAGAATTTGTAGATAAATTAAGAAAAACGAATCCAGATGCGGTAGATTATCCCGTTATGCAACCCTTCTGTTCGCCCGACGAGGCATATTTATTACCTTATCTGCCCGATTTACCCGATATTCGCAAAGAAACTGCTCAGTATTATACTGCAGTGCATCGTGCCG
Organism: uncultured Paludibacter sp.; assembly: GCA_964466415.1. GTDB lineage: Bacteria > Bacteroidota > Bacteroidia > Bacteroidales > Paludibacteraceae > Paludibacter. The sequence continues at coordinate 2,578 of CAYXQZ010000246.1, read as the reverse complement.
ATGTAACTCTTGGAAAAATTTTACACTTACTCGAAGAAGAGGGCATTGCTGATAATACACTTTTTGTGTTTTTTAGCGACCACGATGCTGCGATGCCAACAGCCAAACAAAATTGCTATGCACACTCCTCCGTTACGCCTTTGATGATTTATTGGCAAGGAAAAATTAAACAGGGAACGGTAGACTCAACTAATTTTGTATCAACAGTTGACCTTATGCCAACAATTTTGGAAGCTTTGGATATTCCGACTCCCGATAAACAGGATGGTCGCTCCATGTTTTCGTTGCTAAAAGGAGGGAAGCAAAAGGGCAGAGATGCTGTTTACACTTCATACAATTATATAAGTCCCGGAGTTCAGGTATTTCCCATGCGCGCTGTACATACCAAGGATTGGAGTTATGTGTACAATCCATGGTCAAATGGCATAAAAAAAAGGCTTCAGGAAAGTGGAAAACCAACCGAAAACCAAAGTGGATTGACTTTTGCGGCCATACAAAAAGCAGCTTTAACCGACACGGTGATGAAAAAGCGGTTGGATTATATTCTTTTACGTCGCCGCGAGGAATTATTTGATTTGAAAAATGACCCCTATAGTTTTCATAATCTTGCCGATAATCCCAAATACAAAGTGCAATTGAAACAAATGAGAGATTTGTTAATGCAGGAAATGTTGCGCACGGAAGATCCACTGCTTAAAAGCATAATAAACAACGAATCGTATCCCGAGGAATGGAATAAGAAATAATTCGTTGACTTTTTATAAAATTACTCTGAACAATACAAAATGAAAAAATCAATCACTAATATTATTCTTTGCCTTAGTTTAATTGCCTCTGAATCTTCTAATCATCTTTTGGCTGCCGAGCCCGATTATTGGTGGTACAAGTTTCCAACTTACAGCGATGTGGCAGTGTTTTCTGATGTTCCGGCAAGGGTGATTCAGGGAAATTTTGGTGCAGATTTTGCATGGGGACAATATTCGCAACGCATTAGTTATAGGTCTACTAAATCGCAAATCACTCAGGCTAAAAAAAATAATCCACAAGTTAGTGTAATGTCCTACATCGAAGGACTCGGACAGCCACGTTTGTATACAGCTGGTTTTATTACGAATAATGGTGTTTTCCCAAAGTATTCGAACGAAACAGATCTTGTTGAGATGAAGAATAACGCATGGGCATGGACTGTAAGTTCATTGACAGGCGTGAATTTCAGAACTTGGATTGGTCCTCATAACTCAGTAAATAACGATGAGTTTGTAAAACCGGCTTGTACCCAATCAGCACTCGGTTTGCCTCAACCAACCTATCCCGATGGTACATCGGCAATAGGTTACAATTCTACAGGTATTTTCCCTTTGAATGCGAAATTTTTTGATGCTACTTCAGTAAAAGACATTAATGACAGTATTCCCCGCGATTATGAACAGTTGATAGATGTTTCGACCAATTATCAACTCCTGCGTCCAATGCTCTATAAGGCAATTGTAGGTGAGTATTGCATAAAAACTTCTCCCGGAAAAGTCGTGGGTGATTCCGTATTTGCTGCAAATATTAAAGTAAGCAAAGACCCTGCTTGTCCATATTGGTACGAATACCATCGAATAGCTGCCCGTACCATGCTTAAAAATGGTGATATTGATGGAATATGGACAGATAACTGTTCACCATGGAATAATTTTTCGGGACCTTATGAACTTTTTGGAGCGTGGTCGGAGTACAAATTTAATTTGTATCTCAAAGAAAAATACACTACGGCAGAGCTTAACAATATGGGTGTCAGCAATATAAATGCCTTTAATATCAGGGCATACATGAAGCAAAAAGCAGGTGCTTTGGGCGCGACAAGCGCACAAAAAAACGACCCCTATGCACAAATATATCTAAATGCGGGTTGGTATACCGACAAAGTTTGGAATGCATACAAAGTGTTTAAACAAAAAACGGGTGCTGATTTTTTGAAAAACCACTATACAGTTTTCAAAGATGAGGCTGCAAAAGTTGGTAAGCCCGATTTTGCAGTAGGCGGTAATGATATTCCCATGCTAAACAACGGCTGGGTGCGCGACGATTATATGGATATTGTGTGTACTGAATTAAGTACGGATAATTCTCAAACTATTAATTATCAGGGAGGAATGGGTTATCCTCCATTAGGTAAATATGCACCAGTTTTTCGGGCGGCACTTGAGCATCAAAAAGGACCTTATGCCATGTTTTGGTTTTATGGCCCCGACAAAACCAATGCTACTGAAGGACTCAGCAAAGTTTTACTTTCTGAAGCGTTTGCAAACAGTACTTTTGTGAAAAGTGCCGCTAATAGTTGCGCTAATCCTACGGCACATCAGTGGTTAAATGCTTTTGTCGAGCTTGAAGAAAGCAAATTTGGACGTCGTTATAATCAGGCAGACATTGGCATATTATTTTCGGGAAATAATTATTTTGCCATGGCTTTGCCGGGTTCCATTATTCCTGATAAAAACTATCAAACACACCGTCAAGATTACCTTGGGTTTGCCACTGCACTTATCGATGCACATTTGCCTTTCAGGGTAGTAACCGATTGGAAACTTACAGC
>CAYXQZ010000245.1:0-4371 GCA_964466415.1 uncultured Paludibacter sp. | reverse complement strand
ATAATTAAAATATATCAACACTTTTCTCCTGAAAGTTATTAGATACGTTGGAAAAGAAAAAATATATCGCACCACGTATCGAATGGATACCGCTTGATAGCGAAATTTCATTAGCATTGGAATCAGCAGCGCCTCCAGCAGGCCCAAGTGAAGTATTTAATAGCGTTCAACGTCCGTTTAAACAAGAATCAGGTTTAGTTTAAGAGTTAGTTTTTTGAGGTAAGTAAGAATGCCCGATATTCAGTAATGGATTTTCGGGCATTGTTTTTTTGACCTAATAGAATCGTTGTCTTAACCAATTCACAATTAGTATAATTTCCATTTCACGATGTAGTTATGAATAGATTGGGCTTTATCTACGCTTGGTAACAAAAATTAGAATTGATTCATTACATTGGTGATTGCATAGAGTGGATAAACGTCAATATCATTATAATTGCAAAAATTTTCGAGCGAAGTTCTAACTCCTCTTTGAATCTTTTTCTCCGACATAAATTGTCTCAAACTTTGCATTGCTCCTTGAGTGCCCGACTTAACTTCAATTGGAATAATTGTTTCTCCACTTTGTACAACAAAATCAACCTGCGCATTGCCTTTGTTTTTCTCTTTTGCCCAACAATAGAGCTGTTTAGGTTCGAAGCACGAAGCTGATTTTAGTAATTCCAGTCCTACAAACAGTTCAGCAATTGTCCCTTTGTTTACGATTTTAAAATCATCTGAAAGCAATAAATTGGAAGTTTCAAGTCCTAACACCCGTTGATATAATCCGGTATCGAGCAGTATCATTCTTCGGTATTAAAAAATCCTCAAAACTAAATGGGTAAATAAACATTGAACGTTCTCTGCCAACTCCAATCGAAGGGATTTCCTCAATAGCAAATTCGAGTAACGAGCCAGCCGCAATCAAATGAAGTTCGGGGTATTTTTCATAAAAATATCGAAGTTTTGATAAGGCGGGTTTGCATTGTTGTATTTCGTCAAAAAATAGCAATGTTTCTCCGGGTATAATAGGAGTTTGAAAATAGACTGAAAGTCTTTGGCATACTTCCTGAGGTGACAGCGACTGTTCAAACAGTGTTTTTTATGAAGAAATGAATTTATTCAATGCAAAGATAGTCATTTAATTGAAATAATTCAATGCAATCTTTCGTGTTGTTTGAATAAATGACTTTACAAAAAAATCAGGTTAAAAGCGGATTTTGTCCTATATTGTTAAAAAACACAAAAATCAAAGGCCTTGTTGAAAGATTTCTATCAACAAGGCTTTTATGTTAAAAGATAAATCACTATTTTTGTTGTACAAGTCCAATACGCAGCTGACAGTAAGCTTATTGACTCCTAAAACACAACAACTATGATTGATTTTGAATATCGTTTCCCCTTGTTTGATAGTATTATGGTTGGTTCGCTCAGTCCGTTCCTACCAGAGAATAACTATAGTGCTTACCTCAACGAAGAAAACGACCGTATTGGCTTGGATTCCATACTGGATGAAGGTCGGGTTGGATTTACGTTTTACAAACCGGCGAACTTTAAATGCCGCTATTACTACCATAAATTAGTACAGGAAACTTTTTATTATTGCAATGATATACTCCAGTATCTGGAGGAGGAACAAGACGCCGACACGCGAGCCTATTTACGCCTCACCTTGCTTGATAAACATTTGAAAACCTGCCTGATTAAAATTGGAGAAACGTTACATTCAGGCAACTTATCCACCCGACATTTTTTGCAACCATTACCGGAAACCGACCCTGAATTGTTATCCAACAGTTATATTTTTCATTTACTGAAAGTATGTGTGGCTAAAGCCTATCTTGAAGTGCAATTAGCGCTTTCGGACGTAATACACAACCCACTTACCGAAACAATGCTTTACACGGCTATTGTGGGTGAGTTACCACCAATAAAGTGCTTTTTGAAACATATACCTGTTGCAGATTTGCAAAAGCCATTGAAAGCTAAGGCTACAACTCTGACTGAGGAAAGGAAAACAGAACCACTTGTAACTACGCAGCCCGAAACAGAGCAAGCTACAGCTTCTGTTGGTACAATATTTTATACCGTGAAGGATTTAATTGACATGAAGATTGGTAGTGACCGCACCATTCGCCGCCTGTTAGAGAAAAAAGAACTGATAGGCATAAAGCAAAAAAAAGGGTGGCTGGTCGAAGATACCGAATATCAACGCTATTTTAATAACTTAAAAACCAAACAACATAACAAAACGAAACCATGACACCCAAACCATTAACTTTAAACGTGTTGAAATTTGAACACGTAGACCAAAAAATTACAGTTTATTTGACTAAGACACCCTCAGTGGATGCACTGAAATTTTCGGAAAAAGATGCCAACCGACTAAAAGCGGAATATGATTTGCCGGAAGATTGGACTGCTGTGTATGCGTTCATAAAACCCGATACAAATACAGTTTTCGCCGCTACTAAAGCGGTTTCTCCTGCTTTTTGTAAGGAAGATGAATATTGTTGGTCTATCTCGTTTCTGAAAAAGTATTACACGCTTCGGCTTGCCAATTATTTTAAATCATTGGGTTTGCCTTGTCGAACTAATTTTGTGTCGGATACCGAGGTGTGGGTCAAAGCACAATCGCCCTATCCCGATTGCACAGGTTACAAAGCTTATACCGTAAGGATTCAGTTCAATTACGAAGAGCAATCCTTTGAGATGGTTGTTATAGTCGGTGAGTTGCATTCGGTTTATAATCAACCTATGTCGAATGCAGTTTTTGCCGAAACGAATACTGATTTATTTGGCTGGGTACTTTTCGAATCGGAGATACAACATCATAAATACATGAGCGAACGGGCGCGCCGAAATATGAATCGGGTATTTCCTTGTCTTCATCCTACGCTACGGGCGAAATTAAATTTTAGCGTACCTGCTCCTGATAAAAGCAATCGGTATTTGAAGCATTTTGATGAAATGGAACAGTTTAAAAGTATGTTTTTAGAAACAGAAGGTTTAGCAGCAATTCTATCGCTCAAAGGGGATTGGAAAGTGGCAACACCCCAAGTATTTGATACTACTGCATTAAAAACACTTCAGTTTGGCGAAGGTAAACATGCGCAACCAAAGTTTGGAATGCCGCAACTGGGTCCAAAGGAACTTATAACACACGAAATTGTATTTTTATTTATAGGTCATGAGGATGATAAACCATTGGCGCTGACTATTGACGATTATTTCAGAGGGAATTACCCAACCGAATTCAAAGGCATTTCGGAGTATTTAAAAATGCACTACCAAACCGAACCACATCTTAGTATTTGGTTCAAGGACAAAGAAAATCCAATATCGGAAATTGAGACTGCCATTAAACAGCGTAAAGCACAACAAGTGATTGTTTCATCGAAACGGTATGTAGCCATTTATCTATCGCCTCATGCTAAAACCAGCTCCTCACAACAAAAACGTAAGATTTATTTTGATTTAAAAGAGTTGTTACTCACACACGGCATTGTTTCACAAACCCTTGATGCAGCAAAGTCATGGGGGTATAAGCGCGAATTAATGCCTGTTAATGAAGAAAGCAATGGAGATAAAAAAACCTTTCGAAAAGCCTTGGTAAAAAAAGGATTTCATTATAGTCTGGCCAATATCGCAGTAGCTATCTATGCTAAGTTAGGTGCTACGCCCTGGTGTTTTGAGGCGCAGGAGTCCAAAGAGTTAGTAATTGGTATAAGTGCTTATACAAGTAGAGAGTTGGGCAAAAAGTATATTGGTAGTGCCTTTAGTTTTACCAACGAAGGACAATTTGGAGGTTTCGAATGTTTCAGTCAGCATCAAATAGCCGAATTGGCAGGTTCGATAAAGTTAGCCGTGAAAAAATTCTACAATTCAAATGAAGCTATTAACCGCTTGGTTATTCATTTTTACAAAAGATTGAGTTATAGAGACCTGAAACCCATTCAGAATGCATTAGCTGAATTGAAGCTGGAGATTCCGGTTGTAGTGGTTTCTATCAACAAAGGATTTTCGGATGATTTGGTAGGTTTTGACTTATCTGCCACTCACAAAATGCCTATTTCGGGCAAATATTTGGCCATAAATAATAAGCAATACTTGCTATATAATAACCAATTGACTGATTCAACAACGGATAAAATTGATGAGCGCGAAGGCTTTCCATTTCCGTTGAAAATAAGTGTACAAAAGTATCTACCCAATTCGAAAATAGCGGTAGTTATGCCAGAAGAAGAGTTAATTCCAGTTTTTGAGCAGGTTTGTAGGTTCAGTTTGTTGTATTGGAAATCAGTTTCGCGACAGTGGTTGCCTGTAACGCTTCGTTATCCCGAAATGTTGGCACAAATAGCACCGCATTTTAAATACAAGGATTGGGGTGAG
>CAYXQZ010000244.1:3213-4405 GCA_964466415.1 uncultured Paludibacter sp. | reverse complement strand
GTGGGGGGCGTTATTTCCTTCTTATTTTGCCTTTTACAACATTTGTATTTGATACGGTACTGTCGTTCGACATGTTAAACCATTCACTTAAATCAATTTTGGTTGTCTTTCCATTGTTTGTTACTAAGGCATAATTATCACATTCGCCATTACCATAGTTGATTATAAGTTCGTCTCTCTTTCCTGATTTAATGTTAGTGGTTTTTTCGACTCCCGATACTGGCACCCACGAAAGACTGCACTCGTAATTTGTAACCAATGGTTTACTCACCAAATAATGATATTCGTAATCCTCAGTATTGCTATAATAATTATAAACTCCAGTAAGTACGGTATAGGTTGAATTATCCCATTTTGTAGAATTTTCCGAATCGTAGTTATATTTTTTGCCCTCATCATCTGTTATTGTTAATACTTCTTTGGCAATGCTTGTACCTGACCAATTAAAAGCAATTTCGGGATATGAAATGCTATCACCACCAACAACTCCGCCCGCAACACCACCTTCAGACGCTCCAGAATTACTGTATTCGAAATATGAATTACCATCCGAAGTAAAGCTATTTTCTGAATAACCATTTATTTCAGTTCCATAGGAGTAAAAATGATCATATATTACTTTTGATTCGTATGTACTGCCTTCATTTTTCCATATATAGGTAATTTTTCCTTTCATCAAACTTCCATATTCGTCGCAACCAGTACCATAGTCGTAAATTGTAGTGGTTGTGCCATCTGCATTTTTAGTTTCGGTTACAGTAGCACATGTAAAATACGACCAGTTCTGCGAACTATCACATTCCAAACAAGTAGGATCACCATATCCCTCTTTGGAATTATAACCAGCTAAATTCAAACTTTTGCTATTAAACTGACTGGCACTAATCACCGACATGAAATTATTAACACCTCCAACTTCGCTGGTCATGTTTTTATTCTTAAATTCCATGAACAGTTTCATGTTCTGATTAAGCGTAATATCTTCTTCTTTTTCGCACGAAAAAAAGAAAACACTTAATACGCAAATAAATAAGGGTTGATAAAGTAGGGATTTCATATTCGAAATTAGTTGAAATTAAATAACGTTTTTTTATAACATATCAATAAGATGTAAATCTCTTTTGAAATGTTGCATTGATCGTAAAAAACATTTTTGAAGAAGACGATTTCGACCCCATAGGCTATTGGTTTT
>CAYXQZ010000244.1:0-3113 GCA_964466415.1 uncultured Paludibacter sp. | reverse complement strand
TATATTGCAATTTCAGTAAAATTGTCTATCTTTGATACTATCAAATGATACTATCACAAATATGAAACCACCATATACGATAGTATTAAATCTTATTATTTAAAAATCATGCATAAATTTCTAAAATCATTTATTGCCATTCTGTTTCTACTCTTTTTTTTATATGCTCCAGCTCAAAATCCGTTTAACAAAGGAGTAAACCTAACCAATTGGTTTGTTGCCAGTAATGCAAAGTCAATACCATTTTCAAAATACAGCAAAAAGGATTTACAAGACATTAAAAGCCTTGGGTGCGATGTAATCAGATTGCCCATCGAATTGCACCACATGACCAATGGTGCTCCAAATTATACCATTGATCCTGTTTTTTATAATTATCTCGATCAGGTTATAGATTGGACAGAAGAGTTGCAACTGAACCTGATAATTGACAATCATACGATTGAAGTTGCTAAATCGAAAACCGTAGAAACTCCGCTGCTTAAAATATGGCCTCAAATAGCCCGCCATTACAAAGAAAGATCAACGGCTTTGTACTATGAAATACTGAATGAACCAAATACATTGTTGGCATCCGATTGGGCAATAATTCAAGCCAAGGTGGTTGACTCAATTCGCGTGTATGATAAAAAACATACCATTATTGTTACTGGAGCCGACTGGGGTGGAATTTACGGCATGACCAAGCTTAAAAAACTGACTGATACAAATTTGCTTTATTCATTTCACTTTTACGATCCATTTCTGTTTACGCATCAGGGAGCTAGTTGGGCAAGTCCATCATTGGTCGATTTGGGTGGTGTTCCTTTTCCATACAATGCTGCGCGAATTCCCGCCTGCCCTACCTCATTAATTGGAAGTTGGGTCGAAAATGGTTTGAAAACGGATTATAAAAATGATGGAACAATTGCCAAATTGAAAAGTGCTATTGATGGAGCCCTTGCATTTAGTGCTACGGAAGGTATAAAAATTTTCTGTGGCGAATTTGGTGTTTATAACTTAAAAAGTTTAGATGCCGATAGGGTAAATTGGTATAAAGAAGTGGCAGGCTATTTGACTTTAAAATCAATACCCTGGACCATGTGGGATTATCAGGGAGGATTTGGGATATTCAATCCAAATTCCAACGAAGTATTTGAATACGACATCAACCGTCCGCAAGCCGAAGGAATGGGTTTTACGCCACCGCCCTATAAGCTATATGTATTCCGAGCCGATACTATTCCGTTTGATATATATACCGATTTTGTAGGTGTAGGAATCCGCAACAGTGCTTCCGGAAATGGAATTGTTGATTTGTTTTCGACAGATAGATATGTTGGAAATTATAGTATTTACATGACCGATCAGCCACAGTACAATGCCCTCGATTTTGATTTTATTTTCAATAAAGATTTGTCGAAATTAGTGGCTGCAAATTACACAGTCGATTTCTGGTTCAAAGCCGATTCGCCCAATTCAAACATAGTGTTACGTTTTTTGGACACAAAAACCTCCGACCTAAACGATCATCCTTGGCGACAAGATTTTACAATAAACTCCACGGTTGTACCTTTCGATGGCGCATGGCATCAGGTCAAAATTCAACTAAATAAATTTAAGGATACCGGTTCATGGGATGGAAGTTGGTTTAATTCCACCAACTCATTCGATTGGAAAGCTGTTGATCGATTTCAGATTGTTTCGGAAAATATGGCATTAGCAGGCAAAAAGTTTTGGTTCGATGATATCCGTATCAATGGTACGCCCATCACAGCGATACCCGAAAATGGGTCTATAACACAATTTAATGCGAAAGCTTTCCCAAATCCACTGACTTCGGAAACTGTTATAGAATACAGTTTAGCTACATCTACGCAAGTTGACATAAACATTTTAGATATTGCCGGAAGAGAAATTCAAACTTTGGTTAGCGGTTACAAATCATCGGGAATTCATACAATTCGATGGACGCATAATGAAAAAAAAAATCCCAAGCTAAAACAAGGAATTTACTTTTGTCGGATAAGTACGACTGACAAAAACGAAGTGATTAAATTAGTAGTAACAGATTAAATTAGAGACGCCATGCTTGACGTCTCGGGTGAAAATGAATACAGAGACGCAAGGCATTGCGTTGAATACAGAAAAAAATCAATTATAAACAGATGAAAGCAGCAATACACAAAAAATACGGCCCACCGGAAGTGGTAGCGATAATGGATGTACCAAAACCTACACCGAAAAGTGATGAGGTATTGGTTCAGGTTTATACATCAACTGTAAATCGCACTGATTCGGGCTTTAGGAGTGCCGAGTATTTTATTTCACGATTTTGGAGTGGACTTTTTCGGCCCAACTACCAAACATTAGGCTGTGAGTTTGCGGGAATAGTTGAAGCAGTTGGCTCGGAAGTAACACATTTCAAACAAGGCGATAAGGTTTTTGGTTTCGACGATGTAACTTTTGGCGGACACGCTGAATATCTATGCATTTCGGAAAATAAGTCCATCGAATTTATCCCCGACAACTTGAGTTTTGAACAGGCCGCACCACTCTCGGAAGGCGCTCATTACGCATGGAGCAATATCAAAGCTTCGAAAATTGAAAGTGGACAAAAAGTAATGGTGTATGGGGCTACCGGTGCCATTGGCTCAGCAGCAGTGCAAATTCTGAAGTATATGGGCGTTACTGTAACGGCAGTTTGCAACACAAAAAATGTAGAACTTATAAAAATGCTTGGTGCCGACACGGTAATTGATTATCAAACGCAAGATTATAAGCAAACCAATGAGAGCTTTGATTTTATTTTTGATGCAGTTGGTAAAAGTAGTTTTGGCGAATGTAAACATCTGCTCACCGATAAGGGTATTTACGTATCAACCGAATTAGGCAAAAATGCCGAAAATGTTTTTCTGGCACTTCTAACGCCACTTTTTAAAGGGAAAAAAGTGATATTTCCTATTCCTACTATTGACAAACAAGTGCTGATATTTATAAAAAAAATGGTTGCCGAAGGAAAGTTTAAGCCAATTATCGACCGAGAATATAGTTTGGATCAAATTGTAGAAGCCTACAAATACGTTGAAACTGGACAAAAAACAGGAAATGTGATATTGAAAATTGTAGATTAA
>CAYXQZ010000243.1:2737-4405 GCA_964466415.1 uncultured Paludibacter sp. | reverse complement strand
TTACTAAAACTTAATACTGAAATATTGATTTTATTTTAATGGTTTTTGAAAACAGAATACAAAATAAATTATGCCACCATCCTTAATTTGATTATAAGTAGTACTGCCATTATTTCCTGCAAAATTGTGTAAGGCTTTTTGTAAAAATGGCGGAGCATATTTTTCGACCAATGCTTCTCTTCGTTTTGCATCAAGGTCTAATGCTGTATTTACTTCATTATTAATAAATTGTTCATCAAATTTAATAAAATCGTATTGAGCCATTAAATGAACTAATTTGGTCATATCATCTTTGTATCGAAAATCGGTAAAAAGAAAATATCCTCCCGGTTTTAGAATTCGATATACTTCATTTAAAAATGCTTCCATTTTCGGATAACGATGCGACGATTCTACATTGAAAATGATATCTTTACTTTCGTCGTCGAACCTTAAACATTGTGCATTTCCTTGTTCAAATTTCAAATTTTTAAGTTGATAATGTGAATTTCCAAAATTGGCTGCCTTTGCATTTAAATCTACGCCTATGGCCGAAGCGGGCGTAAACATTTTGCTGATATATGCAATCCCACCACCTCGTCCACAGCCTATTTCAACAATATCTTTATTATTTACATCAACCATTTTGGCAAGGCGATGATAAAGCTGAATGGAATATCTGTTTACTTCATCAATTTCATGAAGTTCTATTGTTTCAGTTGCATCATGGTAACCATAATTCATAAATATAACTTCATTTTTTTTGTCAACCGTGCTTATATACCAATATAATACCTTGTAAATCAGTTTTGTAAATATCATTTTTATTTTATTTGTGTTTCTGTAGCAATGACAAAGATAAACATGTTTTACAGTTTTTCTTAACTATTGATTAAATTAATTGAAACTAAACAATTGTAAAATGAACATTATTGGTAATTATATGTTGCAACATATAAAATTATATATCGAATTTATTTATGAAAACTACCTTACACAAAGCTGCCTCGCGCGGACAAGCCGACCACGACTGGCTTAAAACGAATCACACCTTTAGTTTTGCCAATTACTACAATCCTGAGCGTATGCATTTTGGTGTGTTACGTGTACTTAACGACGATTGGATAGATTCAGGCAAGGGTTTTGGAATGCATCCCCACGATAATATGGAAATTATTACCATTCCTCTAAGTGGCACTGTAGAGCATAAGGACAGTATGGGAAACAGTGGAACCATTACGGCTGGCGAAGTACAAGTAATGAGCGCTGGAACTGGAATTTACCACAGTGAATTTAATGCCGAAAATAACCTATCTTTGTCGTTGTTACAAATTTGGGTTTTTCCGGATACTAAAAATGTAACGCCACGTTACCAACAAATTTCCATTACGGAGCTCGAAAAAGAAAATGAGCTGTATCAAATTCTTTCGCCTTCGGCTACCGATCAGGGAGTTTGGATACATCAACAAGCTTGGTTTTCGCTCGGTAATTTCACAATGGAGTGGGAGGGAAGCTATAAGTTGCACATACCACAATCGGGCGTGTATGTATTTGTAATTGAAGGCGATGCTGTAATTGCTGGTAACAAATTAAACAAAAGAGATGGAATAGGAATTTCGGAAGTCTCGGAAATTGAAATTAAAACTTTTGATGGAACAAAATTGTTAGTAATGGAGGTGATGATGTGAT
>CAYXQZ010000243.1:0-2637 GCA_964466415.1 uncultured Paludibacter sp. | reverse complement strand
GGTGCAAATGGATTATTGGGACATCATGTGGTAATGCAATTATTGGCATTGCAACACGATGTAAACATTGTTGTGCGCAGTAGAAAGAATATTTATTTTGATATTTCGAAAGTAACAGTTGTAGATGGAAATTTTGCAAACGAGGAAACACTGCGTTCAGCAGCTCAAAACTGCGACGCTATTATTCATATTGCAGCCGTAACGGCCACAAATCTATTGAATTATAAGGATTATGAGCAGGTAAATGTAAAAGCAACAGCTTTAATTATTGCTATATCTAATGAGTTGAATATCAAAAATATAGTTTTTATAAGTTCTGCGAATACCATTGGATATGGAACTATACACCACCTTTCGGATGAACGTGCAGGTATTGAATTTCCATTTTCACAGTCGTTTTATGCTCAAAGTAAATTAGATGCTGAGAAATTAATTGTAAATGCAGCTAAAAACACTGATAATCACTATATTATAATAAATCCAAGTTTTATGATTGGTGCTTACGATGTAAAACCAAGTTCCGGAAAATTAATTTTGATGGGCTTTCGTAAAAAGTGGATGTTTGTGCCCAATGGAGGTAAAAATTTTGTGGCTGCGTCGGATGTAGCAACTGCCGTTTGCAATGCGCTCACCGAAGGTAAAAATGGAGAACGTTATTTGGCAACTGGTGTAAATCTCACATTTAAAGAGTTTTACGAAATTCAGAGTAAGGTAGGAGATTATCGTCAGAGAATAGTATTATTGCCCGATTTATTGCTTGTACTTGTTTCTAAGCTTGGTGATATGCTCCGTTTCTTCAAAATTAAGACAGAAATTTGTAGCAGAAACATCGATCAACTTACAATTTGCGAATACTATGGTAATGATAAAGCACGTAAGGTACTTCGGATGCCAGTAACAAAAATTGAAACAGCTATAAAGGAATCGCTTTATTGGTTTGATAAAACGCGAAAAATTAAAATCAAATAATATATAAATGACTAAAAAACAGATTGTTATGAAAAAACTAAAGAATGTGTTATTATTGTTAATTGCATTTGTAGTGGCACTTTATGTGTATATGCCAGTGCTGCATTATCGGTTTTTGAGCCTACCTATTTTGCTCATGTTTCTGATAGTGGGTTGGATTTTACTTAATTCATTTGATAAAATTCAGAATTTAGGTAATTCGCAGCAATTGCCTCAGTTTTCAAATTTTAAAGGCTTGAAAATTCCTCTTATTTTGCTACTCGTATTGTTTTTATACATAACAGTAGTGCCTACAATTACTACTTGGGCCATTTTCAGAACCGAAAAATACCGCAGTTTAATAGGCAGTATCGAAACGGGTAAAGACCTTTCGAAGAATATGTTACCTATCTCGTTGGATAAAATTAGGGTAGTAGATCAAAAACTTGCTGAAATTCTTGGCGACAAAGTGCTGGGGTCACAATCTGCATTAGGCAGTCAGGTTTATTTGGGTGAATTTAATATTCAAAAAGTGGGTAATGATTTGTATTGGGTGGCTCCATTGTTGCATTCAGGATTTTTTAAATGGGTAAATAACCTACAAGGTACCAATGGTTATGTAATGGTAAATGCTTGTAATGAGCGCGATGTGAAATTGGTTCAGGAAGTGAATGGTAAAAAAGTATACATTAAATACCAATCCGAAGGTTATTTGCTTCAAAATCTAAAACGTTATTTGTATTTTAGTGGTTATTTCAATGTAGGTATGACCGATTATTCGTTCGAAATTGACGATGCCGGTGTACCATATTGGGTGGTAACAAAATACCGCAAAACCATTGGTTTTGCAGGTGAGGAAGCCCAAGCTGTAGTGGTATTAAATGCCCAAACGGGTGATATTAAGGAATATAGTATTGATAAAGCTCCAGCATGGGTTGATCGTATTCAGCCAGCCGAATTTATTGAAACACAGCTAAATAACTGGGGCGAATATGTTCATGGTTTTTGGAATTTCTCCAATAAAGACAAATTGCAAATTACCGAAAAAATGTCGCTTGTGTATGGCAACGACAACGAAGCTTATTGGTACACCGGACTTACTTCGGTTGGTGCCGACGAATCGACTGTAGGTTTTGTATTGGTAAATACACGAAATAAAAAGGCCGTTTGGTACAAACAAAGTGGAGCTACCGAGTTTGCAGCTCAAAACTCAGCCATAGGCAAAGTACAGGAAAAACGTTTTTCGGCAACCCTACCTATTCCGTACAATATCAACAATATACCAACGTATGTAATGAGTTTGAAGGATAATGGCGGCTTGGTAAAAATGTATGCTATGGTTGCCATTGAGGATTATACCATAGTGGGTGTAGGCAATACCTTACGCGAAACATTGATGGCTTATAAAAATGCTTTTAACACTACTGGCAATAAGATAAGTGCCAAAAGTAAAACCGAGAAACAAATAATAAATTCGGTAATAGCGCGTATAAGTGGCGATGTTAAAAACGGAAATACGTATTATTATTTCACCATTAAAAGCATGTCGAAAGTGTTTTTAGGTTCATCACAACTATCAAACGATTTTCCATTGACTGCTATTGGCGATAGTGTGTTAATAAGCTTTGATAATGACAATCAGGATGTTATTGATGTGTCGTCGTTTAAGAATAAGAGTATACGGAAGTA
>CAYXQZ010000242.1:0-4481 GCA_964466415.1 uncultured Paludibacter sp. | reverse complement strand
GGTTGAAATATTGAAATATTTATTGTTGTAATGAATTTTGCAGAGAGTAGTAGATAGATTTTAGCCAAATTGTAACTGTTTATCATTTTTGAAATTAGCTCAAATATCTTTAACTTTATTAATTTAAATAATCTAACAGCAAATGAAAATTTTTTAATTGCTTATTTATTAAGAATAATGTTTTATTTTTGCAACACAGTAATTCCTTAATGATTTTAACATCAAAATAATGAGTAATCTGACTTTTAAATAAACAGATTTAAAAATCATGCTATTTACTTTTTTGGTGCTTCGTTTGATCTAATTTTGAGTTATACAAAATTATAAATTTTATAAAGCTTGAATGATCGTAAACAAACCTTGTTAAATTACTCGAATTTATGAAAACAATGTACGAAAGGGTCATTAGGGGTTTTCTGATTAATTTACTTTAGTAATATTTTAACACAATTCCATATCAATGCGTATTTTATTTTTCTGTTTTACAACGACTATCATATTAATATCAACAGTAGCCTGTAACCATTTTTCCGATGACTTATCCCATGCTGAACAGCTTCTCGATAATAAACCCGATTCAGCTCTTCGTCTACTGAAAACAATACCTGTACAAAAACTTTTCTTTCCATCTGATAAAGCATTATATGCTTTTCTGTATTGTAGGGCTTTGGAAAAGCAGAATATTAATATAGAGTCGGACTCGCTAATAAATGTTGCGACTGAATATTATAACGAAAATGAACCTCTACGTGCAGGATATGCTTGGCTTATAAAAGTACATATTGCACAAAACAATAAAAATGCTTCCGAACAAGCGCAATTTCTATTTAAGGCCGATGAGTTTTCTAAATTGGCTTGTGACAATAAATTAAATGCTTTAATATATTACGAAAAAGCCAAATTGCTCTTTAATCAACGACAATTTGCTAAAGCAATAAGTTATTTCAAAGTATCAGCTGCCTATTTTGTAAAAACAAATCAACAGCGAAGTATAGTGCTAAGCAATCTACACATTGGTTATTCCTACTTATATTTACAAAAACCTGACATTGCAGAAAAATATTATCAGAGAGCTGAGAATACAGCCATACGCCTTAATGATAGGGAATTACTGTCTGTTATTCTCAAAAGTATAGGCGCTCTTTATTTTGAACGAAGTGATTATTTAAATGCATTAAAGTGCTTTTACGAAGCACCACTTGTTGGAATAAAAGTTTACGATAGTAATAAATACTATTTAATTGCTGATGCATATATAAAATTGAATCAGTTTGATTCGGCAAAATTTTATATGCATAAAGTAAAAGTACTAACTGAAATTGGAACCGATTATTACCGTCTTTGGCAGCATATTTACGAAAAAGAAGGCAACGCTACCAAAGCCATTTACTATGCCGACAAAGTGGTAATGGCTACCGATTCGCTTTACAAACAAAAACTTCAGGTAAGTTTCGATGGGTTGGAAAAAAAGTATAACTATCAGAAATTGCAACTTGCTAACCAACAATTAATTATTAAAGACAAACAAAACAGTGTGTATTTATTGCTTTGTATACTCATAATTGCCGGGTTTGCAACCACATTCCTATTGTGGCGATTGAGGCTGAAACAACAAAAGCTTGCAACTCAAAGCCAAATATTGAAACAGGAGAGGGCACTTTACGAGAAAGAAAAAGAAAACAGTAGTCTTTTAACAAAAAAACTTGAATTTCAGAAAATTTTAATTACCAACATTGATTTGCACCGTAAAAACACTGTGAAGCGACCTGGGCTCTGGAAGAGTAGCTCCGGCCAAATTGTAGTGGAACAAAACGAGGCACTCCACAAAGAGTTAACTGCACATGTCGATTTGGAATACAATAACTTTACACTGCGGTTAAAAGACCAATTTCAGGTTTTAACCGAAAGAGATTTGTTTTTTTGCTGTCTGCTACTAGCAAAATTTGAAACGGGCATGATTGCTACAGTGTTGGATGTAAATATTGAATCGGTAAACAAACATCGACATCGCCTCCGAAAAAAACTACAAGTTTCCGATTCGACCGAAAACCTCGTTGATTTTCTGCGCAATTTTTAGTGTTTTCAGCCCCTTGAAATGACCTATTTGGCCATGTCCATATCAAGTCAAAAATTTAAGAACATAACACTCTGTATGACAAGTAATTACAATACGTTTATTTGTGCCTTGTCCATAAAATAAATCCGGTATTTTTGACAAATATCGGATTTATTTTGTATTTATTTGCAGGATAAATCATTTAAAATTTATCCGATATGAAACGAGCATTTTTAAAACAAACTTTCAAATCAAAGCGTATATGCAATGCAAGTTCCATGCGACAGTTATTAAAAAATTTCAATCGCATGAAATTCATATTTTCAGCTCTTGTAATTGTAGCATTCGCGGTTACAATTTGTTTTTCGAACTTTACTTGTAAAAGAGAAAAAAGGCTTGTCTTTGGAGGACCTCCAATAATCGTTATTCCACCAATTATGTCAATTCAAACAGCAACTACATTTTATCAAGACAAAATGTATCGCAACTCATAGGATAACTACTGGACATTAACTGAAATTAGTTATACCACTCAGAAAATACAGGTTCCGTTCAGCAGTAGTAACAGCAACAGGCACTTCGGCTTATAGCTCTTCTGTTATGCAAGTGTTGATTTAAATAAATTGATTAATAAATATCTAGGGTAAAAAAAACTGGCTGACCACCAAAAGTCGGGGATGTGAAAACGAAAAACGACGTAAAACATGAGAGTAGTCAATCCTTTAGTTGAGAATAAAGGAAATGTCGAATGAAATATACAGTTTCAATCTAAAAAAACAAATTAAAAATGAAAAAACAAAAATCTATTTTATTAGTATTAATGTCAATAGCTTTTATTACATTTCAAAGCTGTGACGAAAAATTTGGCAACAATTCTTCCTCGGATGAATTAAACGAATCGACGAAAGAAGTTGCTATTGAAATAAATCAAGAAAAAGAAAACTACCAGTTTATCGAATCGGTTTACGATGAAAGTAACGGTGAGTTTCTGCAAGGCGATATTGTTCAAAGTATACCCCAAAAAGTAAGAGCCTTGCGAGTGGGCGCATCCGAAGGTGGCGATACGATAAAAAGTGCAGATGAGATACCTTTCTATACCAGTGAGGAAATAAATCAAAAGATTTATATGGATGGTACTTACAGATATCTCAATTTGAACACAACACCAGCAGATAGTAATGCATTTAACGACTTAAATGTATACAAGCAGCCTATTGAAGAAATAGTTGCCAAAACCCTAATAAAAGATGGGAAAGCGTTTCTTTATAATGGTAACAATGAACTTATTCAGACAGAAGATGCCGGCAACTTAAATTACAGTGCCATTTTGGATTCGATAAAAAGTGCCATTGCAACCGAAAGCAAAAATGGATCATCTCAGCAAGGAATAAAAGCATTGCAAACACGCCGACTGACTAAAGCAATTGAAAGTGCACAAGTATCAGGTATGCGAATGATAAGTCAAAGAGGTGATGAAATAATAATGGAAATGTATTTAGGTGCTGCAAGCGAATCTTCATTGCCACAGCGTGTTAAATCGTCTGTTCAGAAAAAAGCAGTTATGCGATTTAGTGGAGATATGACACGTATGATAGAACAAAAAGTATATGAAAACAAGCAACTGGTACAGATGGTTACTTATGATTACCAAGAAGACAATCAGAATTTTGCTAAAAAAGCTCCTGCGAGCGTTCGTAATCTATTACCCAATTCGAGCGTAAAAGCTGTTACGATTAAGAGTTTAAAAGTCAAAAACAATGGAAGTCCTTATGTTTCGGTAACAAAAGAATACTACAAAAAAAATCAAGTAACTATTAACTTATAAAAAATGAGGAACAGTATGAAAACAAAAATATGTATATTTGCAATAGCATTGCTTACAACACTATTAAATTTGAATGCACAAAGCAATAACTACGTTTGGATACACGGACTAGGCGGCTCTGCTGATAGCTGGAATGTATATCAAAATGCGTTTACACCAAGTAATGGTACAAGACCAGATTATAAAAGTGATAAAAGCATAACAAATATTGCACAAGGATATTGGAGTGAAAATTATGATAGATTTGGAAAAAACACCATTTTAGTTGGGCATAGTATGGGAGGCTTAGTAGCTCGGGAGCTAGAGCGTAATCACTCTTCTTCAATTAAAGGAATTATTACTATTGGCACAGGGCATCAAGGTGCAAATTTTTCTAAAGAACTTAAATTTGGAGGAGAGTTAAATCAATTGGTGAATGGTATTGTTTCTAGAGTAGGTTCCTGTGCTACTTCAACCTCTGTTGCATTAGGTTTTACATTTCCAGGTGCAAGCGGTTTTTTCTTTCCAATCGCAAGAGCAACAGATGGCATTGCTAATACGTTGGTTAGCCCTTTAGCTAATCTGGCTTTAAATGGGGTTGCCGCATTGGTTTATAGTCCT
>CAYXQZ010000241.1:0-4486 GCA_964466415.1 uncultured Paludibacter sp. | reverse complement strand
GTTAAGTTTTCAATCGCAAAATCCTGATGGTTTCAAGGTTGATTGGTTTGTATTTAAGTGATTTTAACTTCAAAATCTGAGAAGTAATATGAAGAGAGTTAACATTAAATCTTTTTGAATTCTTCTAAATTTCAAATATAAAAATAACTTGATTTATAAAAAATCCAATGAATTTTTATTCAACATATTATAAACCATTGTTTTTGTGCTTGTTATTCGCTTTCCAGAGTCCTAGTGCAGAAGCAATAACACCTGTGCCAGATGGATTTTGGGCACAGCCAGGCACCAACAATTCAGCCGCAAATTGGGGTGTTTCGGATGCTAATGAGCTTATATACAATTCGGAGGTTAGCGGAACGGGAGTTGTTGCCACACAGCTTGGTTTTGCGCCACCCTATACTCAAACTACAGTTTCGTTTAAACTTTACATTCCTTCGACCGGTGCCAATGCATCGTTTGTGTTTGGTGCCAATTCAGGGAATTTGGGTGTGGGCGAATATTTTACAATCAATAATAACCAACTCAATGTAACAAGAGGACTTTCGGGTGCTCCTACCCTACTTTCGGATGATACCTATAGTGGAATTATTTCAGCTAACGATTTTAATCAATTCGATTTTAATGTAAACGCAACCGGCTTGGTTACAATAACTGTAAATGGGAGTGTACTTACAAATAAATATCAAACCGAAGTCAGTTTGCTCAGCAATAACTTTATTTTCTTCACTTCTACCTACCCAACTTTCAAACTCAAAAATCTTTCGGCAATAAAAAATTCAGTTGAGAAAAAGTGGTTTTATGTTTCACCAATTAATTATATTTCGGGCAATTGCTATGTAGATGCAATTAACGGAAGTGACTCAAACACAGGAAATTCGGAATTAAATGCATGGAAAAGTTTTGATAATATAAATAAATCGGTGTTAAAAGCCGGCACAAATATTCTTCTAAAAAAAGGGTGCGTTTGGAATAAAAGACTCGAAATTAGAGGCGCAGGGACAAAAGATAACTGGATAAAAATTACGGCTTATGGTACTGGCAATACTAAACCCAAAATATCGCTAACAAACGATTGCAACGATATTGCTCTTTTAATTACAGATTTGGATAAAACTTCGGGCACGGCACGAGCGCAAAAGATGGATTATATGGAGGTGGATGGTTTGGAAATTGCTAATACCAGATTGGGGATTTACTATAGGTCGATAATGCGAACTGAGAATACAGGTTTTAAGGTTCGGAACATGACTTTTACCAACATTACGTGCGATGCTATGATGCGTAGGGTAAATTTCGGTACTAGCCGTGAAGCAAAACATGCTGTTATAAACCAGATTATGCAAACGCCAAAAGGGAATTTGGAATCGATAACCGGCAATATGGGTGGTATAAACGAATATATTTTCCCTGCTGCTATATTCGTTGGTGGACAAACACTTGCGCCACAAAAAGTAAATGGAATTCACACCACTATTCTTACTGAATTTGAGGTCGACAATTGTACATTCAACGAAATAATTGCCGGCATTCAAAGTATTTTTTATTTCCCATTTTCCGAGGGTAAGGGCGAAGAGCTTTGGCGCCAGCTAATCCATAAAATCAGAATTACCAACTGTTGGGGTGCCGGAAATGTAAACGGAATAGTTGCATTTGATGGCGTAAATGGTGGAGCGGTATTGGGTCCAAATGGTGTTATGCAACCCGATGCCGAAGGTTGGGGTTTAGTCAAGAATATAAATATTTCGTTAGGTAGAATTAATCCTGATGGCGCTTGGCCCGATGGTACAACAGGTGTGATTTTTTGCAATAGCCAGAAGTTTTTGGTGGATAGTTGCGATTTTTCAGAAATATTAAATTACAACCAGCCCGATGGTTGCGGATTTGATTTTGAAGCAAATGATTATCAAATTACCTTGCAGAATTCGAAGTTTTTTAACAATGATGCGTATGCCATTTTATTGATGAATGGCGGTGGTTATGGTGGGCACAAAGATTTGATAATTCAGAATAATCTTTGTGTGGGAAATATGAAAAATACCGACAAAAATGTGCATCTCGATTTTACGAGCAACAGAGATGGTCATCAGAATATTACGGTAAAAAACAATACGTTTTTTATGCGTAAAAAAAATAAAAATGGGGTTGATAATATTCTTATTGACCCAATTTCTACTTTTGCAAGTGTTTACAACAACGATTTGTATTATTTGGACGATACTGCGCCCGAAGTTTCGGTAAATTTCCAAAATAAAACATATGCGTATAAGGCCATACCTGTTAGCCGAAAAATTGCCATATCGAATTCTGATTATGGTGCTATTACGATAAAAGACGATGCAAATAATAATATTTTGAATGCAACTAAAATTCAGGATAACAAAACATTAACATTATCGGCTACGCCAATAAGTGGTTACGAACTGGATTATTTTGTAGTGAATGCGAAACGAATTCCGAACAACACCTATACCGTAACATCAACCGATTTTGAAGTTTCGGCAAGTTATCTAAAGACTGATGGACCGGTAAATTCTATTATTTTAAATAAATCGGTTTCGTATAATATTTTAGGAACAGCCGATACGATTATATGTAAGGTGCTGCCTTCATTAACAGCCAATAAAATGGTAAAATGGACTTCGAGCAATACCAATGTGGCTACTGTTGACACACAGGGAATAATTGCTACCAAAACATTGGGCACAACCACCATTACTGCCATCACCATCGATGGAAATAAAAAGGCAACTTGTGTGCTGAATGTAGTTTCAGCTCCCGTATTTCCATTGACCGATTTTATGCCTCAATACGAGCAAAATGCAAACTGGACTGTCAATTCCAAAAATGTTTTATCTTTTACCGGCACTCCCGCTGCTGCTACTGGTGCAGCAGTGGCAACAACTTTTGCCACGATTCAAGCACCGTACAAATCTATCAAAATTATATTTGAAGCCTTTATACCTGATAATGGCAAAAGTTTATTGCTAACGTTGGGGTCAAACAACAAAACATTAAATTCAGGAACAACAATTTTAATAAACAAATGGCAGGTTCAAGGACTTACAAATATGGACTACAGCAAGGCAGTTATGCTTTCTTCGGCATCAACTATTTATCAGTTCGATGTGATAAAGCCAAACTCATTCAACAAAATTCAAATAGATGTAAGTGAAAATGGTAATTTCATAGTCAGTGTGAATGGTTATGAATGCCCAACTGCTTTTCAGGCAGAATTTAACTCGCTTTCGGGTCAATATGCACTAATAACAACCGAATTTAGTCCGTTTCAATTGAAAAATTTGCAAGTAACAAAAGCCGCTAGTACAAGGGAATGGTTTTACGATTTCAAATCGGTTCCGGTCAATTTGGTTTCGTTCAGTAATTCGCCAGTTTCATTATCCGAAACAGATAATATCCAATTGGTTCCAGAAATAATGCCGGCAAACGCCACTAACAAAAACGTGAAATGGTTTAGCAATAATGACCAAGTAGTCATAGTAAACGAAAATGGTATTGTTACCGGAGTAAAACAAGGTAACGCTGACATTACTGCGGTGTCGGACGATGGAAATATTGCTGGTACTTGTCAGGTTAATGTCACCGCAAACGGGCAACCTTCTGCACCTCAATTATTAGAATTTGTAGTTAATAACGGAGATTATTTTAGCGCCGAGCGTACGGTATCTGTTGTATGTTATGCAAAAGGTTTACCTACAGAATACTGCATTTCGAGCAACGAAACATTTAGTGGAAATAGTTGGAAAGCTTATAAATCGAAAGATACGTATGAGTTGCTAAATATTTCGGGTAAACAAACTGTTTATTTTAAAGTGAAAAACAGCTTGGGCGAAAGTTCGGCAAAAGCCGTTGAGTTGGTTTACAAACCAGCACCCACCAAACTCGATGCAACCAATAGAACGCATCCTGCACGTATTACGGTAAGTCCTAATCCAGTTCAAGGATTAGCTCGCATAAGGATTGAATCTGACTTAAACTCAAATGGAATTGTAAAGTTAGCTGATGAAGAACAGTTTTCAATGACTATTACTACTCTTTCTGGAATTGTTATTCAAAATGAAACTTCATTTGGAAATAATTTTTTATTGGATCTAAACAATTTGAAAACGAGTACTTACGCATTAAGAATACAAGGAAAAACAAAGGCTTTTACGAGTTTGATAATAAAAAAGTAAAATATTTCAATCGAGATATTTACCTGAATTTTTAATTGAGTAAGTTACTTTCAAAATAACACAAAAAAACCTTGAAATATCAAGGTTTTTTTGTGATATACTTATCAATTCATTATTTACACGTAAAATGTCAAGTGATATGTTACAAAAAAGCACACATATTGATACGTCTGTATTTTAATTTACTATCGGCTATCAATATCTTTGTTCCGATAAAATTCTCCTGTTAAAGTGGAATAAATTTGTATAATCAGACAAATTAATATTATGAGTAAATTAAAGTTTATTGCAGC
>CAYXQZ010000240.1:0-4493 GCA_964466415.1 uncultured Paludibacter sp. | reverse complement strand
TTTACCCAAGTGTTGACCACTTCAATTTTCACATCATTCATACCCTTCTTTACAAATTTCGTTATGTCTAATTTATAAGGTGCAGTCCAAACACCTCCTGCATATTGCCCGTTGATGCTGATTTTTGCCATCACGCTTACGGTATCTAAACTGATAAAAATATTGTTTTGCTCTGGCAGATTTTCTATTTTAAAAGTATTGGAGTAAGTTGCTGTGCCAGAAAAATATTTGATACTATCGTTTGTAAAAGTTGAAAGATTTTGCAACCGCAGTATGATGATTGGTTTTGGAGTGCTGAATGTGCTTTCAAAACTTACGTTCCATGGCGTTTTAATCTCTAATGATAATGTTGGCTCAGGATAGTTAGCCTCAACTGCATTTGCCGTTGGAGTACCTGTTTTTCTAAAAACCACAAACACACTTTCATTGGGTGCTAATTTCAATGGAACAGCAGTAGTATTTTTGTTTTGTGTGTAAGCCGGAAGTATTCGCATACTGCCTGTTGTTGCTTCCCAAAGTTCAGGTTGTAAGTTACTTACTCTGAATGTGGGTGTAACTAATTTTGTTTCGGCAGTTTGGTTTGAAATAAAATAAATTTCCCCATCCTTTGTAGTACGATGTCCGTAATGCACGGTATTATCTTCGGGTAATTTACAATCGGGCAGGCAATTAATCAATGCAAAAGCTTGCTTTATATCCAAGCCATTTATAATCATCCCTTTACCCACCTTGCGTGATGTTACGATTTTACCATCAACATTACCCCAAAGTTCTGTTGCCATTTTCTGAATTTGTTGGTCAGCCATCGGTTGGTTTTGCAAACTGGGTGAACGCACGGGTGCTGGTCCCATTACAATTGCTCCATCATTCACCAATTGTTGAATTTTTTTAAGCAATTGAGGACGCATGGTTTCCAATTTTGGCAACACCAGTATTTTATATTGCGTACCGTGTGGCAGGGTAATCAACCCATCTTTTACAGTCATGTATTTTTCAATCACTTCGGCATTCATATAATCAAACTGATAACCAACAGGCAAAACTGGGTCAGTGATACCAGTCATTTTGGGCGTATCTTCACCTATAAAATAAGCCACATCGGCCACATTCAATCCTTGTTGAAGCATATAATTGGTTCGTTTCAAATAAGGAGTATAAACGTCCATTTGTGAAAACCAGGTATTTTTGCGATTAAACTCATCACCAAAAGCGACATTGATGCCCGGATTTTTAGTATCATCAAGTTGCGAAATATACACACTCAGCAAGGTATTATTTATGCCCTCGGCAAAAAAGCGGTCGCCACGTTGTTTGATAGTTTCCGGATAGCGACTAAAAGCTGCACCACCACAAGTGAACGATTCAGCTGAAATTTTATTTTTACCATAAATATGACCGCAGGAAGTGGCTGCACGGCATTCGATGTTACCCAGTTCACCTTCGCTCCAAAATTCACCGGCTACTTCGTCGGACTGACCACCATACATCAGAAACTCACCCGGAAAACCCCAATGACCGTAATTTTCCAACCAAATAGTCAAGCCGTTTTTATGACTTGCCTCGCGCAATCCGCCTACATAATCGTACGCCACTTTGTCGGCTACCAATCGCCGCATATCCCATAAAAAGCGGTCGGAAGCCAATTGGCTATTTACCACTATACCTTGATAAACTGGCAAGTAAGGAAGGGCATCGTAACCATATTTTTGATTGAACTCTTCTAAAAAATCATCGCTAAAGTTCTGTCCGCCCATTTCGTAGCTGTCGGCAACCACTACTTTGAACGATTTTCTATCTTCGGACGGAATGCGTTTTAAAATTTCACCAATAAATGCATCGAAATGGTTTTTAATTTGCACTTTGCTCATTTTATCCACCTCGTAACCAGTCCCTTCCACCGATGCAGGGCTGTTTTTTGTTCCGGTTGGAGTCATGCCGGTGCGCTGAATAATCCAATCGCCTGCCGGCACTTTCCAGTTTAACGTTCCGTCCGAAGTCAAAAATTTGGTAATATCTATTACTTTGGCTGGGTCAACAACCGTGGCTCTGTCATCTACTTCCGGCTGGGGTTTCCATTGGTATTCTTTCCACAGTGGCAGTGGCGACGGAAACATTTTTGCTAATTTCTTTTCGCTAAAATTCTGTACTCTTGGGGCAGTTGATAACGCCACTTCGGCTAAGCCGCTATTGGTATTGGCATTTTGAATAATCAACCTAAAACTGTTGGCTTTGGTTGCCGCAAACGAAACCGCCACAGGCGAGTAGGGTTCAAAACCCACATTCAAAGCCGGATTTGAACGGCTGATTTCAAACTCAGAAATCGTGCGATATGCACCGCTAACTTCTTTTACCTGAAGCAATGCAGTGGCATACATCGGGAATTCGGTGGTTCGAATGCTCAAACTGCGCGCTGTAAAAGGTTTTTTTGCTTCAAAATTGATTACAAATTCTTTTCCAACCGGAATATTGATACCCGATTTTTTATCTCCATCCGTAATCTTCTCAAGCTCCGAAACTACTGGTAAGGAACTAATTATCCCGTTTGTATTATTCAAAACCAACTGATTGTATTTTGGAGCAGGATAGGCAATCACTTTTATATCCTGAAACAGTTCGTTCGGTTTTTCTAACTTTTGAGAAAACCGTTTTGGTCCTTTCACTTGTATTTCCGAAGCCGTTAGGTAACGCATGGCTTGTTCAGGTTTTATCCACGGTCCACCCGACTGACTCCAACCTGGAGAATTGAAAATACCAATTTCGATATTCAGTTTGGTGGCTGTTTTGAGGGCTGCATGAAGCACTTTCCACCAATCTTCACTCATCAGTTTTACTTTACCTTCGGGCACTTCACCCAAATAATCGCCTCCCATATTGCCAATAAATGCTCGGTTAATCCCAGCTGCTTTCATGGCCATTAAGTCTTTTACAACACCCTCTTCAGAAACATTTCCCTGCATCCAGTACCAGTAAACGGCGGTTTGAATTGAGTCGGCTGGTGTTACAAAACCTTGCTCAAACGAATTGCTCGTGTCAACTTTAACCGGATTTGCAGCTATAGTTGGAGTAAGAAGGAGTGAGAATATGTAAAACAGCAAACTGAATTTGGCTTTCATAAATTTATAATTTGCCCCCATTTGGGGGTTTGGTGGTCTATTTTTCTATTTTAAAATTATACTTGCCAGAAGCTACTTTCAATCGAATAATTCCATTCGTATTGTCGATAAACTGAATGTTTTTATTGCCCGATATAGTGCGATTATTGTTGGTAATTTTATCCAATGAAGTTGTTGTAAAATACAACTCTCCACTGCTATTTGCAGGAATTTCAACTGTCCATTCCAACCCCGTTTGAGTTTTAGTCCATGCGCTGGCTATTTTTCCGTAAGGCGATTCGGTGGAAGCTTTTACAAAGTTTAATCCTTCCGGGAATATGGGTTTCATAATTATCTTTTTGAATCCCACTTCCGTTTTATCGGTTCGTATTCCGGCCAAATTTTCGTAATACCATGACAACAAATCACCCAATAACATGACATGGTTGCCTGAATTCATGGCAGGGTCGGCCGTTATTCCATTCCACAACTCCCATATCGTAGTGGCCTTGTTCTCAATCATATAACCCCAACTTGGATAGGTGGTATTGGTGGCAATTTTATATGCCAAATCGCCTTTCCCATGCGCCGTAAGTCCACGCATTAAAAACTGAATACCAATCAACCCAACGCCTACGTGCGAGTTAAATTCGCCTTCGGTTTTGTTTACAATATTAGCAACTACTTTTTGTTGATAGCTTTCGGGAACCAAATCCTGCATCAGCGAAACCAGATTGGCTGTAACGGTATTGTTTCCATAATAGCCATTTTCCTTGTTCAAAAATTTATCGTTATAAGCTTTTTTTATCTGCCCAGCCAGTTCGTTGTACATGGTAATATCTGCTTTGTTTCCACTAACTTGGGCAAACTTTGCCATGATATTTAGCATTCGGTAATAAAAACTGGTGGCAAGCAAGGTTCCATCCGTTTTCCGGTTGGGGTCTTTAGAGTGAATAAGTTCCAACTGCTCTGGCGGCATACACCAGTCGCCGTAAACATCCCTTCCCATAATATAATCCTTCATAAAATTGGTTTTCATGTATTCCAACCATTTTTTCATTGCAGCATAATGTTTTACAATGGGCTGAATATCGCCACGTTGTTCATAAAGCATATTGGTGGTATGGATAAATGCCGAAGGCCAGGTAACATTTTCGCTGTAAAAAGGCCAATAATTGGGGGCAATATCAGGGAGACTGCCGCTTTCTTTTTGACTATCTTCAATATCCTGCGCCCACTTTTCGTACAGCAAGCCATTATCAAAAATAAAACTTTCGCCAAAACATCCGGTCGCTCTATCGCCAAGCCAAGGCATACGCTCATCGCGCTGCGGACAATCGGTGGGGAAGCTGCGGTAATTGCCTCTTATTCCCCAATAAGCATTTTTGTAAATCTGATTTA
>CAYXQZ010000239.1:1360-4526 GCA_964466415.1 uncultured Paludibacter sp. | reverse complement strand
AAAACTGAATTTGGTCTTTAGCGTTTTTCAATAGCTTTAAGTAATGCAAAACCACCAAAAATCTGCAACAACATGCCAGGAACACCAATGCGGAAATCCTGAATAGCTACCGTAAAGTCGCGAACCAATGCCCACTCAAGCATGGTGCCTGCAAATTGATAAACCAAAACTGCTAATACCAAATTAACCAACGTTACTGCATTGCTGCGGCGTGCTAAATAAGCTGCTGTACCTGCCAAAAGTACCGATTTAATAAGAATAGCTGGCAAAACAGCCATTGGAGGCATTCCAAAAAGCAAGTGATTAATTACTGGCGAGAGTATAGCGGTAAGTAAACCTACTTTTAAACCGTATTTATATGCTGCAATAAGCGTAAAAAAGTAAATAGGTAAAAAGATAAAACCACCTTGAGGCACAAAATGGGCCACTTGAGGTAGGATAATATTGCCTGCTACAAAAATGGAGGCAAACAAATAAGTTTTAATACTAGCAAAATTGTAATTGTAAAGTTTTACTGATGCGTTCATGGCATATTGATTAAGTGATAAATACTGTTTCTGTTTTGAGTTGCAAATCTATATATTTTTTTGGAAAACTACTAACTTTATCATCCTTTTTTATGTAAAATAAGTCCTAATGTGTGTTTTTAATAGAATAATTGCATGTTTTGGAATCGTTTTTTTATTTTTTAACCGCTTTAGCTGTACCAAACAGGCAAAAATGATGTACTTTTGTATGATTTTTCCCAAAAACTGCACTTTTACTAACGACTACATTTCATGAATAAAAACAGTATCGCCAAATTCACTCCGCATATTATTGCAATTCTGTTATTTACATTTATCTCCTTTGCGTATTTCACTCCAGTAATTGAAGGCAAACAACTCTTAGCTCACGATTCGGAAAGTTGGATGTGTATGGCCAAAGAAACCATGGACTACAACAATTCCAATTCGGACGTTACGCTCTGGACAAATTCCATGTTTGGCGGGATGCCTACATACCAAATTTCGATGACTCAACCATACAATTTTATTAAATATGTTGAGATGGTCATTACGCTCTATCCTGCTACTGTTTACAACCTAATGCTTTATTTAATAGGGTTTTATATACTATTGTTGGCGTTTAGAGTAAAACCTTGGTTAGCAATTGTGGGCGCCATTGCATTTTCGTTTGCTTCGTACAACTTTATAATTATACTTGCCGGACATAATTCAAAAGCAATAACTATAGCTTATATGGCTCCGCTTATTGGTGGTGTTTATATGGCTTTCCGCGACCGAAAAATTGCTGGAACACTCGTTACCGCCTTATTTTTAAGCTTAGCAGTAAGGGCTAATCACGTTCAAATTTTGTATTATACATTAATAGTACTTTTATTCTTTGCAGTTGTTGAATTTATTTACAGCCTTCGCGATAAACAATTAAAATCGTTTTTTCAATCAACTGGATTGCTGCTCGCAGCTGCGGTAATAGCATTGGGAATGAATGCTACTTCGCTTATAACTACTTATGAATATGGCGAGTACACCATGCGTGGCAAGTCCAATGGCCTTACTACCGATACCCAAAACTCGCAACAAGGTTTAAATAAAGACTATATTACCAATTGGAGTTATGGAAAAGCGGAAACAATGACTTTGCTTATTCCTAATTTCAATGGAGGTGCAAGCGGAGGCACACTCGGAACGGATACCAAAACAGCCGAAAAAATTAAAAGCTACAATGTGCCCGACGTTGAAAAAGTTATGAAGGACTTTCAATTGCCACTTTATTGGGGTGATCAGCCTGGTACTTCGGGACCAGTGTATTTGGGTGCAATAATTATTTTTCTATTTATACTTGGATTTTTTGTAGTCGAAAAACGTATATTGTGGTGGTTGTTGCCCATGATTCTGCTCACATTATTCCTTTCGTGGGGTAAAAACCTAATGTGGCTTACCGATTTCTTTATCGACTATGTGCCTATGTACAATAAATTCCGAACTGTATCGATGACTCTTGTTGCTACCGGATTTGGAATTACATTAATGGCATTGCTAGCATTAAAAGAAGTATTATCTACCGAAAATGCGAAAGAAAAGCTACTTCGTCCAGTTCTCATTAGCGCTGGTATTACTGCTGGCGTAGCATTGATATTTGCACTTATCCCTTCGTTAGCTGGAAGTTTTGTATCGCCTGCCGACGCTCAGTTTAGTGGCGATTATGCATTTTTGAAAGAAACCCTCCCACTCGACCGCGAAGCTATGTTGCGCTCAGATGCGTGGCGCTCAGTTGGTTTTGTATTGGCTGCGGCTGTTTTACTTTGGCTGTTTATAAAAGGCACTTTAAAAACAAATACCGTTATTGCAATTTTTGGCATTTTGTTTTTGGCCGATTTAGTTCCTGTTGCCAAACGTTACTTGAACGACAGCAGTTTTGAACGTAAACGCCGTTTGGAAACACTCATTGAACCTTCGGCTGCCGATAATATGATTCTGGCCGATAAATCGGAGTATCGCGTACTGGATGCCTCAGTCAACATTTTTAATGATTCGAAACCATCGTATTTTCATAATAATATTGGTGGATATCATGCTGCCAAATTGCGTCGTTATCAGGAATTGATTAATATGCAAATTGAAGGTGAGATAGGTCAACTATTTGGAGCTTTTGGACGTGCAAAAACGTTTGACCAAATAGCGCCAACTTTGGATTCGCTCGGAGTATTGAACATGCTAAATATGAAGTATGTAATTTACAATAAAGATGCAGCTCCACTAGTTAACCCTTATTGCAATGGCAATGCTTGGTTTGTTAAAAACGTACGGTTAGCTGCTGATGCAAATGAAGAAATGAAGTTGGTTGGCGAAATTAACACTAAAAATGAAGTGGTTGTAGATAAAGAGTTTGCGTCGCAAGTTCCAACAACCATTGTGGCCGACAGTACAGCTAAAATTGCACTCAAATCCTATAAACCTAACCACTTGGTGTACACCTTTAGTTCTAACACGGATCAGTTGGCAGTGTTTTCCGAAATATATTACGATAAAGGTTGGAATGCCTATATTAATGGTGAAAAAGTACCGTATTTCAGGGCTAATTATTTGTTGCGTGCTATGCCGCTCAAAAAAGGGACTTACGAACTTGAATTCAAATTTGAACCAATGTCGTATAAAATTGG
>CAYXQZ010000239.1:0-1260 GCA_964466415.1 uncultured Paludibacter sp. | reverse complement strand
AATAATTAATCGCGTTACCCCTACGGTGAAACTCGATATAAAACGGGTATCACGTTTTAAATAAAAATGAAAATGAAAAAAATAAAAAATATACATTTCGGTTCATTAATCAGCATGTCGCTGGTATTGTTTTTAATTGGTTTAGTAAGCCTATTGCTATTTGTGGCTAACGATATGAGTATATATGTGAAAGAAAATATCAACCTTTCCATAATTCTCGACGATAATGCCGAAAAAGCAGATGTGAACCGGATTGAGAATTATCTGACTGAAGCTTCGTACGCAAAAAACGTTGACTATATGTCCAAAGATGCCGCATTAAAAGAACACATTGCCGCTTTGGGCGACAATCCACAGGACTTTTTGGGCTTTAACCCTTTAAAAGCATCGCTCGAAGTAAAATTAAATGCTGAGTATGCAAATCCGGATAGCGTACAAGTAATTGAGTCCAAATTAAAAGCTTTTCAGGGTATCGAACGAATTGCATATCAAAAAGATTTAATAGGTTTGGTAAATGATAATGTACGTAAAATCAGTGTAGTGCTACTGGGACTTGCATTGGTTTTATTAATTGTAGCCATTGCTCTAATAAATAACACCATCCGCTTATCGGTATATTCAAATCGTTTTTTGATAAACACCATGCAAATGGTTGGTGCTACGAATTGGTTTATTCGCAAACCCTATTTACGTCATTCGGTTATTAATGGTGCTGCATCGGCATTGCTTGCCTTACTTTTGTTAGGTGTGGTAGTGTATTACATTATGTTCGAGTTTGGTTTGTCAAATTTGGCTTTTAATATCCAATCGGGTATATCGGTATCCGTTATAGTTTTGCTCTCGGGCATGTTACTTATGGCTGCTTCAACCTATTTATCCATAGGTAGATACCTGAAAATGAACACAAATGATATGTATTTAAACTAATTCACAATTGATAATTCATAATTGATAATTAAAATATAATGGAAAATAATAAACAATTACGTCTCGGAAAAATAAACCTTGTACTTTTGGCAGTTGGTTTTGCAATTATTGTATTGGGTTTTGCGTTAATGACAGGTTCTTCAACAAATGTTGAATTTAACCCTGATATTTTCAGTACGCGCCGTATTACCGTAGGACCAATGATCTCGTTTTTCGGTTTCATTTTTCTAGTTTTTGCTATACTTTATAAACCCAAAAGCAAATGAGTATTTTCGAAAGCATTGTAATTGCTATTGTCGAAGGAATTACGGAGTTTCTGCCCGTGTCATCAAC
>CAYXQZ010000238.1:2118-4538 GCA_964466415.1 uncultured Paludibacter sp. | reverse complement strand
TAAATGTGCCCTTGCTCGGACAAATTCCTATTGTTCAAAGCATTCGTGAGCATGGTGATGCTGGTCGACCTATTGCTTGCGATGATGATACTGTTTCGGGAGCTGCATTCAGGCAATTAGCCATAAAAGTAGTGGAATGTATTGATGATCGTAATCGAAATAAGGCAGCTACTAAAAAAGTGGAAATGAAAAACTAATAGCCTTACACAGGTTTAGTTGTTTGTTTTTATAAGCTAAAAATTTTAATTCTATTCATGGAAAAACACCTTCACATTATAGCATTCGACATTCCTTATCCACCTAATTATGGTGGTGCTATTGATGTGTTTTTCAGGATAAAAGCATTGAGCGAAAGCGGTGTTAAAATTATTCTTCATTGTTTTGAGTACAATCGGAAACGGGCTGTGGAACTTGATGTTTTATGTGCTCAAGTGATTTATTATAAGCGTAATACATCGTTGACGAGTCATTTCAGTATGTTGCCCTATACTGTAAAAAGTAGGAAAAACGCTGCATTACTTGCAAATCTCAAAAAAGACAATTATCCCATTTTGTTCGATGGTTTAATGTGTTGTTATTACTTGGGTGCAAGTGAATTGCGAGGCAGGATGAAAATTTACCGCGAAGCTAATATTGAGCATCATTATTATTTCGAATTGTATAAAGCTACACGCTTAGGGTTCAGTAAATTGTATTACCTAACCGAATCGTTTAAGTTTTGGCTTTTCGAAAAACAATTGCACCAAGCGCAACAAATATTTGCTATTTCGGAAGTTGACAAAATCTATTATTCCAGTAAATTTCCATCTGCGCAGGTGAATTTTATTCCTTGTTTTCATGGAAATGAATCTATTTCAATTAATTGTAATCAAGGCGATTATTTACTATATCATGGTAATTTATCGGTTCCGGAAAACGAAAAATCAGCTATCTATCTATGCGAACATGTTTTTTCGAAACTAGCACATACATGTATTATAGCGGGGATGAATCCTTCGGAGAAGCTGCAAAAAATAGCCTTACAATTCCCCAATATTAAGCTTATTGCAAATCCTGGCAATGATGAATTAAAAACACTTGTTACAAATGCACAAGTGCATGTGTTGATTACGTTTCAGAGCACAGGCCTGAAAATAAAGTTACTCAATACCCTTTTTGCCGGAAAGCATGTGGTTGTAAACGATAAGATGGTTGTGGGTAGCGGGCTGGATGCCATTTGCCACTTAGCATCAACTCTCGAGAAGCAAATTGAAAAATGCAATGATCTTATGCAACAGCCGTTCAATCAGTCAGAGATCGAGAAACGAACATCGCTTTTAATCCCTAATTTCTCAAATAAATATCTAGCTGATAGGATTATTGAGTTGATATAATTTCATCAATACTTACAGTTTTTCAATGACAAGTTGTCAGTTACTAATCTCTGTTTTCTGTCAATACGGGCAGAAAGTGCTTTTGGCATAAAATCTGATAAAACAATACGGCTGAAATTTGAAACATCTCAGTCATCAAAAAAATCAATTAATAAATTATAAATACAAATTAAGTATGAACATTAAACCATTAGCCGACCGTGTGTTGGTAAAACCGGTTGCGGCAGAACAAAAAACAGTAAGTGGAATTATTATTCCAGACTCGGCAAAAGAAAAACCACTTAAAGGCGAAGTATTGGCTGTAGGAAATGGCACTAAAGACGAAAAAATGGAAGTTGTTGTTGGAAACAATGTGTTATTTGGCAAATATGCAGGAACTGAATTGGAGTGGGAAGGTGAAAAATACCTGATTATGCGTCAGTCGGATATATTGGCAATAATTTAAAAACTGCCCCTAACCCCTAAAGGGGAACACTGAACGCGAAACATGAAACGCGAAACAAAATGGTAAATTGTAAATTGTAAAATTGTAAATAAAAAGAATTATGTCAAAAGAAATTTTATTCAATATTGATGCCCGCAATCAACTAAAAAAAGGAGTTGATAGCTTGGCTAATGCTGTAAAAGTAACGCTTGGACCTAAAGGTCGTAATGTAATTATCGAGAAAAAATTTGGTGCACCTCACATTACAAAAGATGGTGTAACGGTGGCCAAAGAAATTGAATTGGAAGATCCATTTCAAAATCTGGGAGCTCAATTGGTGAAAGAAGTGGCTTCAAAAACTGGCGATGATGCAGGTGATGGTACAACTACTGCAACTGTATTGGCGCAATCAATAGTAGGTGTAGGTTTGAAAAACGTTACAGCTGGTGCAAATCCAATGGATTTAAAACGTGGTATAGACAAAGCTGTTATTCAGGTTGTTAAAAGTATTGCTGCCCAAGCAAAATTAGTTGGCGACGACTATGATAAAATTCAACAAGTGGCTACAATTTCGGCCAATAACGACGAAGAAATTGGAAAACTGATTGCTGATGCTATGCGTA
>CAYXQZ010000238.1:0-2018 GCA_964466415.1 uncultured Paludibacter sp. | reverse complement strand
ATTTCGGCCAATAACGACGAAGAAATTGGAAAACTGATTGCTGATGCTATGCGTAAAGTGTCGAAAGATGGCGTTATTACTATCGAAGAAGCTAAAGGAACAGATACTACCATTGATGTGGTGGAAGGTATGCAATTCGACCGTGGTTATATTTCGGCTTATTTTGTGACCAATACCGAGAAAATGGAAGTGGAAATGGATAAACCTTATGTGCTTATCTACGACAAAAAAATATCCAACCTCAAAGAATTGCTTCCAGTATTGGAGCCAGCAGTTCAGTCGGGTCGTCCATTGTTGATTATTGCCGAAGATGTGGATAGCGAAGCATTGACTACATTGGTAGTTAACCGTTTGCGTGCTCAATTGAAGATTTGTGCTGTGAAAGCGCCAGGTTTTGGCGACCGTCGCAAAGAAATGCTCGAAGATATAGCCGTGTTGACTGGTGGTGTGGTAATTTCGGAAGAAAAAGGCATTACATTGGAACAAGCTACAATTGAAATGCTTGGAACAGCTGAAAAAATTACGGTTAATAAAGACAATACAGTGATTGTGAACGGTGCTGGAGCCAAAGAGAATATTGCTAACCGTGTAACACAAATCAAATCGCAAATTGCAACTACAACTTCGGATTACGACCGCGAAAAACTGCAAGAGCGTTTGGCTAAATTAGCAGGTGGTGTAGCTGTACTTTATGTTGGTGCTGCTTCGGAAGTAGAAATGAAAGAAAAGAAAGACCGCGTGGATGATGCATTGAGTGCAACTCGTGCTGCTATCGAAGAAGGTATTGTTCCTGGCGGTGGAGTAGCTTATATTCGTGCAATCGATTCGTTGAGTCAAGTAAAAGCAGCCAACGAAGATGAGTCAATAGGTGTTGATATTGTAAAACGTGCTATCGAAGAGCCATTGCGTCAGATTGTGTTTAATGCTGGCAAAGAAGGTGCTGTAGTGGTTCAAAAAGTACGCGAAGGCAAAGATGATTTTGGTTACAATGCTCGCACCGATGTGTACGAGAATTTCTTCGCGGCAGGTGTTGTTGATCCAGCTAAAGTATGTCGCGTAGCGTTGGAAAATGCAGCTTCAATTGCTGGTATGTTCCTTACTACCGAATGCGTTATCACCGAAAAGAAAGAAGATAATCCAGCTCCACAAATGCCTATGGGTGGTGGAATGGGCGGCATGATGTAATTTCACACACAGCCTTTTTATACAAAATAACCCCTTGCAATATGTTTTGCAAGGGGTTATTTTTTATTCTAAAATAGGTATTAGTTCATATTGTGTCGCGCATATTTTTTCGAAACAGAATCGTACAATGGAACTAAAAATCCGTTTTGAAACCCACAAAGCAAGCAAACATTGCCAACTGGTGTAGAACTGTTCCAAACTAAATCCAATTGTTTACCGTCGTATTGCGCTTGCGTAACAAATTCCTTGGCCGTTTTAAATATCAATTCGTAATCTTGTGTCAGAAATTTAAGTTTCGAAATTGAGAAGTTTTCAATCTCGGTTTCTATGCTGTATACTGCATTTTCCACACATTCGGTTCGTAAATACACTGCATTCTCGACCATATTTGGCAAAAAACTTTTTTCGGCTATAAACTGTGCAGCTGGTATTTTTCCTTTGTAAATTTGTTTGTTGTCAATCAAAATTTCAATTTCGGAAATGTGGTCAGCTATTAATTGTGAGTGATGTAGTACATCGTTGTAGTGATAAAAATCTTCCCAGTTTGTAAAAATTGTTTTGTCCGATGGCAAGTAATTTCCTATAACCAACTCAGCAGCAATGCCTTTGATTGTTATTTGTATTTTGCTCATTTTTATTAATTATAGTAACGAACCAATATTCGATGTAAAGAGCTTAACAGCAATGGCTAATAAAATTATTCCGAAAAATTTACGTAGTATATAAATACCTCCTTCGCCTATCACTTTTTCAATTTTGGATGTAGATTTCAATACAAAATACACAAACAATAAATTGAGAACCAATGCAATAATAATGTTGATTGTATCGTA
>CAYXQZ010000237.1:0-4571 GCA_964466415.1 uncultured Paludibacter sp. | reverse complement strand
GCTTTACAAGTAATTGACCTGTACGTCCTGTAGCTCCGAAAATTGTTAGTTTCATTGGGGGATATGTATTTGTTGCATTTCACTTAAAACAGATTAGCACCGATTTTGTTTGAATAAAAAAAGCTGCTCATGTGATTGAGCAGCTTTTTTATAATTTAACGGGTTTTATTCAGCAATCCAAATCTTTTTCAAAATATCTGATACTACAATTGCTTTAGGATTATATTTACGTTCATCAATTACTGTTGGAAAACGTTGAGGAATGCCTGTAACATCACCATTAATATTGGCTGACAATGTAGGAAAACCTGTTCTTCTGTAATCTGTCCAAGCTTCAATATTTATAAACATAGCAATATACTTTTGAGTCATGATTTTCTCAAGAGTTATTGTAGCTTGAGTTTCAGATGCTTCAGCAGTTATGTAAGCTGCATCTGCATCAGCGCCTGTTACTTGTTTAATTGAAGCTTTAACAGCAGCATTATATGCGTTAGCTGCTAAAGTTTTATTGTTTGCACGTAAAGCTGCTTCAGCTTGAATAAATAGGGCTTCAGTATAGGTTACCATAGGTATTGAAGAGGTTTTACCTCCAATATATGGCCCAACTACTGATAAAGCACTAAGTGGCTCAAGTGGCTCATTAGGAGTACTACCTAAGAAGTCTGCATTTGTCTTTTTCGAAAAATAGAAAGCCAAGCGAGGATCGCTTTTCGCCTTTAGCATGTCAACTAGTTTAGCTCCGGCTTTAATGTAATCAGCTCTAGAATTCTCAAAAGCATACCATTGGTTCATTTCACTACCACCATCACCGTATTTAGCTTCAAGATTGCCTAAATCTTTCACTCCAGTGATATCGGTACCTAATAAAGCTAATACTTTTGTAGCAGAGCCTGCAGCATCTTTTTTGCTTAAGTGATTTTCGTATCTTGCTTTTAACCAAACAATAAGATTTTTCCATTTGGCTACATCGCCACCATAGTAAAAATCGTCAGTCGATGGTTCAGACACATTATCAGCAGGGGCTTTTGATAAATGAACATTTGCTTCATTTAATAATGTGATTATATAAGTATAAACTGCTTGTTGTGTATCGAACTTAGGTGCTTTATTACCATTTACAATGCCCATACCAGCTTCTGTAGCAGGCACATCACCCCATGTAGCAGTTGCTAATCCAAGACCCATAGCTTTTAAAACCTTAGCCATGCCAGTATAATATGGATTTGTTGCTTCGTTGGCTGCAATAATATCATTAGCAGGTTGAACTACATTGTTATATATAGTATTCCACTCATTAATATTATCTCCTTCGCGAATTGAATAAGAAGCGGCATCCAACATTTGATCTTTTGTGCCAGCAATTTGCTGTACAAGAACTGATGTAGTTCTGATTATGCCACTTGTATACGATACTTGTAAGCCTAGTTGAGATGCACTTAAAAGCATAGCAGGAGTAACTTCAGTAGGGCGGTTCGGTGATTTGTCATAGCCTTCAACGAAGTCACTACAACTATACATCCCAATAAAGATGCCCAAAATAATTGTATATTTTAATAATGTTTTCATATTTTATCTTTTTAAAAAATTATAGAATTCCAAATTTCAGACTAAATGAGAATGCTTTAGTGCTAGGGTTATTGAAGTAATCAAAACCTGTCAAATTTGAGCCGGCACCAGTCAAACTTGTTTCAGGGTCAACACCTGGATATTTAGTGCTTAACCATAAATTACGTCCTTGTGCTCCGACTTCAACAAAGCGTAGGAAAGAACTTCTTTTGAAATTATGTTTGTACGATAAAGAAACTTCTCTTAATCTAACCCATGAGCCATCGAATACAGCGTTTTCAGTTGCAGAGAATGCACCATCACCTTTGTAATGAGAGAAATAATTCAATGCAGTAACAGGTATATTATTAGCTGACCCATCAGATTCTTTTACGCCAGGAATAATGTAAGTTTGTTCGCGATTTTCTGATTCTTTTGTTTTACCAATGCGGTTTAAGCGCGCAACAGTTCCGCCCCAAATCATTCCACCTTCACGAATATCAAGTAAAGCACTTGCTGTAAATCCTTTGTAAGTTAATGTGTTGCGTAAGCCAGCTGTCCAATCTGGGAATGGATTGCCAATATTTCCACGTTGTGCATCTACTTTAGGAAGTCCGTTTGTACCAATAATTAATTCACCTTTGTCATTTCTTTTCCATTTGGTTGCATATAAAGCACCATAAGCATTACCCACAATTGCTTGTGATGTAATAGATGTGAAAGCACTCTCAATGTCAATTTCAGTTACGCCATCAGCTAATTCAAGTACCTCGTTAACATTACGGGTCATTGTTGCATCAATTGCCCAACTAAATGATTTTATTTTTACTGGGATTGCATTTAATACTAACTCAAAACCTTTATTTCTCATTTTTCCTGAATTTGCAACAATTGCTTGAAAGCCTGAAGATCCTGGAATTGGTTTTGCAACAAGTATATCTGTTGTAAGTTTATCGTATAAAGTAGCTTCGATACCAATGCGACCATTAAAGAATTTTAGGTCTACACCGATTTCATTTTCAACAGTTTTTTCAGGACGCAAATCGCTATTTCCTAATGTTGCACTATATGAATAGCCTGATTGACCTAAATATGGGAAAGAATTACCATCAGTAAATCCATCTGCAAAAGAAGGTACACTATAATAAGTTCTTGATGTATATGGACCAGGACTATTACCGCCAGATGCTAAAGCAGCACGTAATTTACCATAAGTAAGAATATTGTTTTTAGGCAATAATTCAGTAAATAATACTGCTAAGTTAACAGATGGGTAAAAGAAATTGTTTTTTCCTGCACCAAATGTCGAAGACCATTCGTTACGGCCTGTAACACCAGCAAATAGCATGTCATTCCATGCAAAATCAGCATCGAAAAATAATGCAGAGGTGCGAACTGTACTTTGAGCTTGATCAGTATACTTGTCAGAGCCATTACTCAAATTATAAAAATTTGGTATAGTCAACTTACGTGAACGTCCATAAAGTGATTCTGAATTAACACTTGTAAGGTTACCTCCAAGTTTAATGCCTGCTTCTAGTTTTTCGAAAAATGTTTTTTGTCCAGTTACAAGAACATCTTGGTAGAATTGACTGTATCTGTTAGTGTTTTCTTCAATTTGACCCATTAGGTCATCAATATTATTTGAATTAATTGCAAAAACTTGTTTCCCTTTTTCTGTGTAAACATCTAAGCCTGCTTTGTAAATTACTTCAAGGCCAGGTAATACTTTATAATTCAATGCTGTGTTTCCTATTATACGATCAACATTATCAGTAAATGGATTGTTCTCAGCAGACCAATATGGGTTATCGTAAAAATCTAAATAACTTTTATTGCTTCCATCTTCATTTTTATAATCAGATAGGTTAAAGTCAGCAGGTGCACGCATTAATGTCAACATCATACCTGATAAGTTGCTACCATTTTGAACTTTAGTGCTGGAAGTATTAGTGTAAGAGACACTTGTAGAGCCAGTTAGCTTGTCAGTAATTTTCGTATCACCATTGAATCGCGCAGTTGTTCTTTTTAATTCAGAATTTGGCACAATACCACTTTGATTTAAATGGCTCAATGATAGTCTATATGAATTAATAGCATCGCCACCTGTAATAGATAGATTATGATTCATTCCAACACCCGTTTGAAAAAACTCATCTGCATTATTATATGCTTTAGCTCCAGTTATTGTTGAAATAGCAGGGCCCCAGCTATTAGCAGTTGCACCAGGTTGATGTTTAGGTACTCCTGCAACAATTGATCCTTGTGCATATTTTTTTTGCTCTTCAGGCATTTTATTTACAGTATTGAATTCTGAACTAACACTATAAACAACTTTAGGAGCGCCAGCCTTGCCACGTTTTGTTGTGTAAACAATAGCACCGTTTGCTGCCTTGGCACCATATAAAGCTGCTGCCGAAGGTCCTTTAAGTACAGTTACACTCTCAATGTCATCGGGGTTAATGTCAAGAGCTCTGTTAGAGTTGTTAACACCTTGTAGATTTGAGTTGTATGGATAATCGCCTGCTACTACTGAATTAGTAGAGTTGTCAACAGGAATTCCATCTACTACGATTAGAGGTTGATTGTTTCCAGTAAAGGAAGAATTACCACGAATTAAAATTTTACTTGATGCGCCAGGTACACCTCCAGAACTAATTACTTGGACTCCCGCAAATTTAGAAGCAAGTGAATTAATTACATTTGATTCACCTGCTTTCATAAGATCATCACCCTTTGCAGATTGAACTGAATAGCCAAGAGATTTTTTTTCACGGCTAATACCAATTGCAGTAACAACAAGTTCATCGATTGCTAAAGCATCTGATTCAAGTTTAATTACTAAACTGCTTTTAGCTTCCACTTCCATTGTTTTCATACCTACGTACGAAATAACCAATGTTTTTGCACTCCCCGGCACTGATAGTGTAAATCCACCATCAACTCCGGTAATTGTACCAGTTGTGGTGCTTTTCACCATAACCGATGCTCCAATAACAGGTTGCCCATCTTCGGCCGATAGCACT
>CAYXQZ010000236.1:0-4600 GCA_964466415.1 uncultured Paludibacter sp. | reverse complement strand
CGAAACACGAAACGATAATATGGTAACTAACACGGATGAAACACCTAAAAAAAGCTTAAACTTTATTGAAGCTTTTGTTGAACAGGATTTGAAAGATGGGAAAAATGGTGGTCGTATTCAAACTCGATTTCCACCTGAGCCTAATGGTTATTTGCATATAGGTCATGCCAAGGCTATTTGTCTTGATTTTGGTATTGCACGCAATTACAATGGTATTTGTAACTTACGTTTCGATGATACAAATCCAGTAAAGGAAGATGTTGAGTACGTTGATTCCATCCAAGAAGATATCGAATGGTTGGGCTATAAATGGCAAAATATATATTATGCTTCGGACTATTTTCAACAACTTTGGGATTTAGCAATTGAACTTATTAAACAAGGTAAAGCCTATATAGATGAGCAAAGTGCTGAGGATATTGCCAAACAAAAGGGCTCACCAACAGTTGCAGGTACCGAAAGTCCATACCGGAATAGACCAACAGAAGAAAGTCTTGCATTGTTTTTGAAAATGAACACGGGCGAGATTGCCGAAGGTGCTATGGTTTTGCGTGCAAAAATTGATATGGCTTCGCCAAATATGCATTTTAGAGACCCATTGCTTTACCGCGTTATTACTTCGCATCCACATCACCGCACAGGTTATACTTGGAAAGCATATCCAATGTACGATTATGCTCACGGTCAATCAGATTATTTCGAAGGAGTTACACACTCGCTTTGTACGCTTGAGTTTGAAGTGCATCGCCCGCTTTACGATTGGTTTATCGATCAGTTTAAAGATAGCGATTATCGCCCACGACAAATAGAATTTAATCGGTTGAACCTGACTTATACTGTAATGAGTAAGCGTAAAATGCTTCAGCTCGTACAAGAGGATTTGGTAAGTGGATGGGACGATCCACGTATGCCTACTATTTGTGGTCTTCGCCGTAGAGGTTATTCGCCTGATGCTATTCATAATTTTATCGATAAAATTGGCTATACGAAGTTCGAAGCCCAAAACGACATAGGTTTACTCGAACATGCTGTTCGCGAAAGTTTAAACAAAAGTGTAAGTCGTGTGAATGCAGTTATTAACCCTGTAAAGCTAATCATTACCAATTATCCCGAAGGGCAAGTAGAAATGATGGAAACAGGTAATAATCCGGAAGATGAAACATCGGGTACACGCTTAATTCCATTTTCGAATGTGTTGTACATGGAACGGGAGGATTTTATGGAAGATGCTCCTAAGA
Organism: uncultured Paludibacter sp.; assembly: GCA_964466415.1. GTDB lineage: Bacteria > Bacteroidota > Bacteroidia > Bacteroidales > Paludibacteraceae > Paludibacter. The sequence goes on along the minus strand of CAYXQZ010000236.1, from coordinate 3,362 downwards.
AATTTTTCAGAATGACTCCAGGACAAGAAGTTCGACTAAAAAGCGCATATATTGTTAAATGTACTGGATGCAAAAAAGACAGTGAAGGCATTATCGAAGAAATTTATTGTGAATATGATGCTTTGACTAAGAGTGGAATGCCAGAATCGGGCCGTAAAGTGAAGGGCACGCTTCATTGGGTATCGGCTCAACACGCTTTGCAGGCCGAAGTACGTTTGTACGATCGTTTGTTTAGCATCGAAAATCCATCGGCTGATCCGCGCGATTTCCGTGAGTTGTTAAATCCAGATTCATTGAAAGTGCTTACTAATTGTTATGTGGAACCATCGTTGCAAACTGCAAAGGCATTGGATCAATTTCAATTTCAACGATTAGGCTATTTTAATGTAGATCCAGATTCTACTCCTGAAAAATTGGTATTTAACCGAACAGTATCATTAAAAGATAGCTGGGCAAAAGAACAACAACGATAAAAACTCAAATAAAAGCACAACAGAAAATGATTGTGCTTTTTTTTTATGCCCAGGCTTTATCACAAAAATACAACAAGTGTGCAATTAAATATGTATAAAAATACAATATGCTCATCTCGAACTGTATAACTGAAATAATATGAAGTTTTTTGATTATTAATGCATTTTTTTCGAGGTTAAACCTAAAAATTTCCGTACTTTTGCACTTTCATTTTTATAAGGAATAAAACTAATAAAACAACATAATTTTTATTGTATGAAAAAGCATAATTTTAGCGCAGGTCCTTCAATTCTTGCTCGTGAGGTAATTGAAAAAACAGCTCAGGCTGTATTAGATTTTAACGGTTCTGGACTTTCAATCTTAGAAATTAGCCACCGTTCGAAGGATTTCGAAGCTGTTATTGAAGAAGCACGTCAACTTTTCAAAGAAATTTTAGAAATACCAGAAGGTTATTCGGTTCTGTTTTTGGGAGGAGGTGCAAGTTTGCAATTTTGTATGATTCCATTTAACTTTTTTGAGAAAAAAGCAGCTTATCTGAATACAGGTGTTTGGGCAAGTAAAGCTCAAAAAGAAGCAAAAGGCTTTGGCGAAGTAGTTGAAGTTGCATCATCAAAGGATGCTAACTACACTTTTATACCAAAGGATTATGTGATTCCAACTGATGCTGATTATTTTCACATTACCACCAATAATACCATATACGGAACTGAGTTACACACCGATATTGATTCGCCAATTCCATTGATTGCCGATATGTCGTCTGATATTTTTTCGCGTCCGATGGATGTGTCTAAATATGCATTGATTTATGGTGGCGCACAAAAAAATCTTGCTCCTTCGGGTTTAGCTTTTGTAATTGTAAAAGATGAATTGTTAGGAAAAGTATCGCGCTATATCCCTACAATGCTCAATTACAAAACACACATTGCCGAAGGGTCTATGTTTAATACACCTCCAGTATTGCCTATTTATAGCGCCATGGAAACACTTCGCTGGATTAAAGCGAATGGTGGATTGGTTGAAATGCAAAAACGTAACAAAGCCAAAGCAGAATTGCTTTACAATGCTATTGACTCTAGTAAAATGTTTGTAGGAACAGCAGCTAAAGAAGATCGCTCGTTGATGAATGTATGTTTTGTAATGAAACCTGAATACAAAGAATTTGAAGCTGAATTTTTGAAATATGCAACTGCAGCTGGAATGGATGGCATTAAAGGTCACCGTTCTGTAGGTGGATATCGTGCTTCAATATACAATGCAATGCCTATTGAAAGTGTACAAGCATTGATTGATTGCATGAATGAATTTGAAAAACAACATTAATACTGACAAAGGTCTAAAGTCTCAAGACTTTTGACATTTGACATTTGACAAAAAAATATATGAAACGAACACGACAAACAAACTTTGATACACAAGGGCATGTTTATGTGTGAGTTCCATGTGACAAATAAAAAATCAATTATTAACACATGAAAGTACTAATTGCAACCGATAAACCATTTGCCAAAATAGCTGTAGATGGTATTCGAAAAGAAGTGGAAGAAGCTGGTTTTGAATTAGCATTGCTCGAAAAATATACTCAAAAACAAGAATTGCTCGATGCTGTTGTTGATGCCGATGCCATCATAATACGAAGTGACATTATTGATGCTGAGGTAATTGCTGCTGCCAAAAATCTTAAAATTGTAGTTCGTGCTGGTGCGGGTTATGATAATGTTGACCTCGAAGCTGCAAAAGCAGCAGGTGTATGTGTAATGAATACTCCAGGTCAAAATGCAAATGCTGTTGCCGAATTGGTTTTTGGACTTTTGATTTATGCCGTACGTAATTTCTTTAATGGAACTTCGGGTACAGAATTAACTGGCAAAAAATTAGGAATACATGCTTACGGTAATGTTGGACGCAATGTAGCTCGTATTGCCAAAGCTTTTGGAATGGAAGTGCTTGCTTACGATCCTTTCTGTCGCGAAGAAGTAATTTTGGCTGATGGAGTTAGACCAACTTGTTCGGTTAAAACTCTTTATCAGGAAAGTGATATCGTTTCGGTTCATATTCCTGCAAACAAAGAAACAAAGCAGTCGATAAATGCTGATTTATTAGCTTTATTGCCTAAAGGCGCCATTATGGTAAATACAGCACGTAAGGAAGTGATTCATGATGCTGATTTGGTTAAATATATGGAAGCGAATCCAAGTTTCAAATATATGACCGACATTTTACCTGATAATCATGCTGAAATGGTAGCGAAATTCCCAAATAACTATTTTACAACTCCTAAAAAAATGGGTGCACAAACTTCGGAAGCCAATGTGAATGCAGGGATTGCTGCTGCTAAACAAATTGTTGATTTTATTGTAAATGGAAATGAGCAATTTAGAGTAAACTAATTTAAGATCAAATTAATCATAAAAAAACCTGCAAAATTTATTTTGCAGGTTTTTTTATGGCTTTCAATGGCCTCAATGGCTTGTTCATATTAACTTGTGGAATTGTTAAGTATACTTTTGGTATAGCCAACGGGAAAAGTTCGTAGAAATCGTCGTTATAAACCGAAATTTCAACTCTTGCTATACCTGCTGCAATAATTCCAAGTTCAACGGCGGCTTTGTACGAAACGTCAATCATACGGTTACGCGTATGTGGACCTCTATCGGTCACTTTAACCACAACATAATGATTGTTTTTGGGGTTGACAACCAATAACTTTGTGCCAAAAGGATAAGTTTTGTGGGCACATGTCAAGCTATCGTTGTGATACCGATCACCATTAGCCGTATGCCTACCTTGCATTCGTTTACTATAAAACGAGGCAATACCACTTTCTTGCGCCACAATTGCAGAAAAAGCGAAACAGAATATTTGAATATATATGAATCTCAATTTTA
>CAYXQZ010000235.1:1408-4700 GCA_964466415.1 uncultured Paludibacter sp. | reverse complement strand
TTGCGGTACGGACGGGACTCGAACCCGCGACCTCCGCCGTGACAGGGCGGCATTCTAACCAACTGAACTACCGAACCAGGTAGCATTATTTTTCTAATGCGGTGCAAAGATACGGCAATTTTTTAATTCTGCAATAGTTAAAATGAAAAAAAATGATTTTTTTTGGAAGAAATTTCTAAGTGCCTGTTAATAAGTATAGCTGTAGATGCTATTGCTTGGGTGTTTTTTGCAATAATTTGTTTATCTGAAAAGTGGTTTCGAATTAAATTGTTATCTTTGCACCCCGTTTATATAAAAATTGATAGAAATGAATTTGAATGACAATACAGCAATCTTATTAATACATTGTCCGGATAAACCTGGAATATTGGCAGCCGTTACCGAATTTATTAACCAACATAAAGGAAATATTCTTTATCTCGACCAATACGTTAATCGTGAAGACAAAATATTCTTTATGCGAGTGGAGTGGGAGCTAAGCAATTTTCAGATTCCAAAAGATAAGGTCGAAGAGTATTTTCAAACCTTATTGGCCAATAGATATAAAATGATTTTCCGATTATATTTTGCTGATACAAAGCCTCGTATGGCAATTTTTGTTTCCAAAATGTCACATTGTTTGTACGATTTGCTTTCGCGATATGCTATGGGAGAATGGCATGTTGAAATTCCGGTTATTATTAGCAATCATCCCGATATGGAGGAGGTGGCTAAACGTTTTGGTATCGAATATCATTACTTACCGGTAACCAAAGAAACAAAAGCAGCTCAAGAAGCTAAACAGTTGGAGATTTTAAAACAGCATAAAATCACTTTTTGCGTGCTGGCACGTTATATGCAAGTACTTTCGGCTGAGTTTATCGAAAACTATCCTGACAGAATTATTAATATTCACCACTCGTTTTTACCTGCATTTGCCGGAGCAAAACCGTATCATGCAGCTCACGAACGTGGTGTTAAGATTATTGGTGCTACAAGTCATTATGTTACAAGCGATTTGGATGCCGGCCCTATTATTGAACAAGGAGTAACGCATATTTCGCACAAGGATACTGTGGAAGAGTTGATACGCAAAGGACGCGATTTGGAAAAAATTGTACTTTCGCATGCTGTCGAAAAACACATTGAACGTAAGATTTTGGCATACGAAAACAGAACGATAGTTTTTCAGTAATTATAACAAAAAAGCCGGTAGAAAAATTTTCTCCGGCTTTTTTGTTTTAATTATATTTAGGTTATTTAGCAACTCGCTCAAGCCACTTTACCATAGCAAGCATTACAAGCATCGAAGCCAGACAAACCGATACAAATACTGTCCATGTAATTGATATGGAGATGTTTTCGTACATCATGGCACCTAAGAATAATGAGAAGTTACCTACCGCAGTGGCAGTCAACCATCCACCTTGCATTAAACCTTGCATGTGAGCAGGAGCTACTTTCGATACAAATGAAAGTCCTAAAGGTGAAATGAATAATTCGGCAATAGTAAGTATAAAATAAACTGCGAAAAGTAACCATGGTGTTACGCGTTGAACTTCAGGAAGTCCACCTTCAGCTACAGTGTCTTTCAGTAGAGGTAATCCCAACGATCCTACGGCCATAATAACAAATGCAAATGCCGCAATTCCCATACCTATAGCAATCTTTTTTGGTGTCGAAGGCTCTTTTCCTCTTTTTGCCATTGCACTAAAAATTGCAATTACAAGAGGTGTAAGGAATACAACCAAAAATGGATTTATTGACTGGAATATTTCAACAGAATTAAAGATACCACCCAAATGTGTGTAGTCTTTGGCAAACATAGTAAGCGTTAAACCATTTTGGTGGAATGAGAACCAGAAGAAAATAACAACCCCAAAAACAGCTAATAGTGCATAAATGCGTTGTTTTATTTCTTTAGCATCTTGTTTTATTTCGTCCAAGGAAATCGAAGATTGAGTATTTGTTTTCGATTTTGGATTTGGTAAAATGTGTTTTGTAAGTAAAAAAATCAGTAATGAAATTGACATGGCCACTACAGCTGTAAGAAATGCGTAATGAAAACCAGTATTGAATGCATCGAGGTAACTAGTTGCAAATTCAGCTAAATTTGAAGGCATTACACCATTCGAAACCGTTGAAGCTAATTCGGTGAAACGTCCACTAATAACTTCTTCACTCATTTTTCCATCTAAATATTGGTGACAAAGACCAGGAAGATCGGAATTGTACGAATAACCTTGCATGCCTACAAATGTGTTACGAACCCATGTTGCCAAAAATGGAGCAAACATGGCACCGATATTAATAAACATATAAAAAATTTGGAAGCCTGAATCACGTCTGCTTCTAAACTCATCATTGTCGTACATTTGACCTACCAATGCTTGAAGATTACCTTTAAACAATCCATTGCCAAATGCAATTACCAAAAGCGCAGCTAATGCAATATACTTTGTAGTGATAAGAGCAGGCATTGCTAAAAACACATATCCAGCTGCCATAATAACTAATCCAGCTATGATTGTTCCTTTGTAATTTTGTAGTTTGTCGGCAATAGTACCTCCTACCAATGCTAAAATGTAAATCGCTCCGTAAAAAATTGAATATAAGGTACCTGCTTCGGTGCCCGTTATATTGAATTTCGACATGAGAAATAATGTAAGAATTGCCATCATGGTATAGAAACCAAAGCGTTCGCCCATGTTAGCTAAAGCTGCTGGAATTAATCCTTTAGGATGATTTTTTAACATAAATCGTTTGTGTTATAGTTGTTAATAATTTTTTATGCGACAAATATAATCAAAAATGTTAGAATCGTAAATATTTATACAGCATTTGAACTATAATTATCATAAAATGCTACTTCAAACGTATTGATTCTTTGCCAAAAACTTTATAAACTTTATAAACATTTCAAACCTTATAAACTAAAAAAACACTATCTTTGCAACTCAAAAAAAATAAAAAACCATTTGTAAGGTTCAACAAACATGATTAAAGTAACATTCCCCGACGGTTCGGTACGCGAATTTGCCAAAGGCATTACCGGACTTCAATTGGCTGAAAGTATCAGCTCACGACTTGCACAAGAGGTGCTTGCCATCACAGTAAACGAACAAATTTGGGACTTAAGCCGTCCTATCGAAACAGATGCAGCCATAAAACTGCATAAATGGGACGACGAAGAAGCGAAACATGCCTACTGGCATTCGTCGGCTCACCTTATGGCCGAAGCGCTTCAGGAGTTGTATCCAGGCATGAAATTCGGAATTGGGCCAGCTATCGAAAACGGCTTTTACTACGATGT
>CAYXQZ010000235.1:0-1308 GCA_964466415.1 uncultured Paludibacter sp. | reverse complement strand
TACGGTATTACTTTCCCAAAAAAGAAAATGCTCGATGAGTATTTAATATTGTTGGAAGAAGCTAAAAAACGCGATCATCGTAAAATTGGACGTGAATTAGAATTATTTACTTTCTCCGAAATGGTTGGTAAAGGTTTGCCATTGTGGTTGCCTCGTGGTACTGCTTTGCGTTTACGCTTAGAGGATTTCTTGAAAAAAATTCAACGCCGTTTCGATTACGAGCAAGTAATGACTCCGCATATCGGAAACAAACAATTGTATGTTACTTCGGGTCACTACGCCAAATATGGAAAAGATTCGTTTCAACCAATTCATACACCTGAAGAAGGTGAAGAATATTTGCTGAAACCAATGAATTGTCCGCATCATTGCGAAATTTACAAATACAAACCACGTTCGTATCGTGATCTTCCGGTGCGTATGGCTGAGTTTGGAACGGTATATCGTTATGAGCAAAGTGGTGAGCTTCACGGTTTAACTCGTGTACGTAGCTTTACGCAAGACGATGCGCATATTTTCTGTCGACCCGACCAAATTGAAGAGGAATTTTTGAAAGTAATGGATATTATCTTTATTATTTTCAATGCATTGGAATTTAAAAATTTCGAAGCACAAATTTCGTTGCGTGACCCTAATAATAAAGAAAAATACATAGGCTCTGACGAAAACTGGGAAAAAGCAGAAAATGCCATTATCAAAGCTTGCGAAGTAAAAGGACTTAAAGCCAAAGTTGAATTGGGCGAAGCAGCCTTCTACGGTCCAAAACTTGACTTTATGGTAAAAGATGCTATTGGTCGTCGTTGGCAGTTGGGAACTATTCAGGTGGATTACAACTTACCCGAACGTTTTGAATTGGAATATACAGGCGACGACAATGCTAAACACCGTCCGGTAATGATTCACCGTGCACCGTTTGGATCTATGGAACGTTTCGTAGCAGTACTTATTGAGCATACTGCAGGTAAATTCCCGTTGTGGTTAACTCCCGATCAGGTTGTTATTCTGCCAATTAGCGAAAAATTCAACGATTATGCATTTGAAGTGGCTAAGCAACTGAATGCGCAAGATGTGCGTGTGCAAGTGGACGACCGTAACGAAAAAATTGGTCGTAAAATTCGCGATAACGAATTAAAACGCATACCTTTTATGCTTATTGTAGGCGAAAAAGAAGCCGAAAATGGCGAAGTTGCTGTACGTAAACAAGGCGATGGCGATAAAGGTTCCATGAAAGTAGCTGATTTTGCTCAAATGGTAAATGACGAAGTGAACTCGTTGGTGAATAGGTTTTAGCATCAGCAAGCAGCAAGC
>CAYXQZ010000234.1:2869-4705 GCA_964466415.1 uncultured Paludibacter sp. | reverse complement strand
CCAACGGAAATCCGGTAAACCGCAATGCGCTAATCGCCATGATTTCGGCAGTTGTACTTAGCGAACATCCTGCGAGTACTATCGTTACCGATTCTATTACTTCCGATGGACTTACCAAATTTATCGAAGCAGAATTAAAGGGCAAACATCATCGCTTTCAGCGAGGTTATAAAAATGTGATAAATGAATCCATCCGATTAAATAATGCAGGTGAGGAAAGTTGGTTAGCCATTGAAACTTCGGGACATGCCGCGCTAAAGGAAAACTATTTTTTGGACGATGGCGCATATTTAGTTGCCAAACTGCTGGTTGAAATGGCCAAGTTGAATGCAGTAGGTAAAACATTGACCAATTTAATTGAAAAATTACAACAACCGCTTGAAAGTCTGGAGTTTCGTTATACAATTGACGATGCTGATTTTGTTAATTATGGAAAAAAAGTATTGGAAGAAATAGCATCAAAAGTAGCACGAGAGGATGGTTGGGAAATTGTTTCGCCAAATTATGAAGGAGTGCGGGTGCGTTGTACTTTGCCTAACGAAATGGGCTGGTTTCTGCTTCGCATGTCACTCCACGACCCTGTAATGCCACTTAATATTGAATCGGAAGTTGCGAACGGAGTTAATACTATTGGCTTAAAACTTCGAAATCTGTTGGCGGAGTATAAAGCGTTGATGATAAAATAATCGTATATAATTTATGCTGAAGGTACAAAATAAAAACACCCCACAACGAGCAATTTTTGACTTGCTTTGTCGCGGGGTGCAGTTTATATCTTAAATCAATATTTATTCTTTCCAATCACTAACAATATTCAAAAACTTTGATCTATATGCATTTGGGTCAAAGTTTTTGGCATTTTTACCTAAATCTTCTACCATTTTTTTATTAGCTGTGCCTTTAAATTCCGATTCCTTGAGTATTAATCCAAACGATGTGATTGAGGCTGCAAAACGCATATTTTCGGAAGCAGTAGCTATGGCTTGTGGTGCGGAATTAATAGTGTGTTGTAGCAAACGACTCTCGGTTTCGTTGGGTTTTTTGTACCTGAAATCGAACTGAGCATAGTTCCCTGCCGACGTATTATCGGTTAATACCAGTTCGTAAAGTGCTGTTATTGTTTGCGATGAACCAATTTCGCCTGCATCAATCGTATCGTTTACAAAATCTTCAGTTGTCAATGCTCTGTTCTCGTAACCAATTAAGCGATACTCGCTCACTTTATCGGGGTTAAATGTAATTTGAATTTTCGAATCCTTGGCTACAGTATAAAACTTGGCCTTTTCGTTGATAAAAATTTTAGCCAATTCCTGCGCGCCATCTATATATTCGTAATTCCCATTCCCTTTATTGGCAATTTGTTCCATCATATTGTCGTTCAAATTACCTGTGCCAACACCCAAAACCGTAATATAAACACCACTTTTGCGCTTTTCTTCAACCAGTTTCACAAGTTCATCGGTTGTAGAAGGTCCTACATTAAAATCGCCATCGGAACCAATAATAATTCGGTTATTTCCGTTGGGAATAAAGTTTTTCATAGCAATTTCGTAAGCTGTAATAATACCTTCAGCACCAGCAGTTGAACCTCCAGCTCCTAATTTGGCAATGGCATTTTTAATGGTCGATTTCCGATCGCCATTTGTGGAGTTCAAAAGCACAGCAGCTGCGCCCGCATAAGTAACAATAGCCACTTTGTCGTTGTCTCTCAAATTATCGACCATTAAATTAAAGCCCGATTTCAAGACCGCAAGTTTTTCAGGAGCACCCATGGACCCGGACACATCTATTAAAAACACAAAATTTGAATTTGGAAGTTGTGCAACGGGAATCGTT
>CAYXQZ010000234.1:0-2769 GCA_964466415.1 uncultured Paludibacter sp. | reverse complement strand
ACAAATTGATTTTCATCGTAATCCTTGTATTTCTCGGTTGGCTGTTCGTCTTGCATATTGTCCGACATATAATTACCCGAAAGACCACCAAAGTCTGAATTACAAGACATTAGCAAAACAAAAGCTGACGTAAATGATAACAGTTTAAAAGAAGTTTTCATAATTGTGTAATTTTTTTTAATTGTAAATAGTTGATTTATGATGTGTATGATGAATAAAGTAGCGCCAATGTTGCATTTACTAAAATATTAGTTCAAATTTAGTCTAATACAATCTAGAGACTAAAGCATCCGATTTGATATTTTTCAATAATTATTCAAAAAATAGCAGTACAAAACGAACTTTTCACCCTACTTTTGTATTTTAATTAATAAAAACCAATTTGTATTAGTTATATCAATGAAAAATTTATTTCTTATAATCCTGTTTGTTGCTTCAATTTCTGTTTTTGCTAATCCCAAACATACCGTAAGTGGCACTATTACCGATGCTTCAACAGGCGAAAGTCTGATTGGAGCAGGCGTTACCATAAAGGAACTTCCTGGCATAGGTGCAAGTACCAATGGGTATGGCTATTTTTCACTGACTTTAGCGCATGGAAACTACACGCTTATTGTGTCGTACATTGGCTACAAACAATACACGCAAGCACTCGACCTATCGGCCAACAGAATGCTACAAATAAAACTCGAACCCAACTCGCAGCAGCTGGACGAAGTTGAAATTACGGCTGTTCGCAAAAACAACAATATTACGTCGACCGAAATGGGCGTGGAAAAGCTCGAAATGAAGGAAATAGCCAAAATTCCCGTGCTTTTTGGCGAAGCCGATATTATGAAAACCTTGAAACTCACCCCAGGAATAAAATCGGTAGGCGAAGGTAGCGGAGGCATGTATGTACGTGGTGGCAATAACTCGCAAAACCTGATATTGCTCGACGAAGCTACGGTATACAATGCCGATCATTTGCTCGGTTTTTTCTCCACTTTCAATAGCGATGCCATTAAGGATGTGCAAATGTTTAAAGGCACTGCACCAGCCGAATATGGCGGACGAACTTCGAGTGTGCTCGATATAAAAATGAACGATGGCAATAATCAGCAATACCATGTTGGAGGTGGTTTGGGGCTTATTTCGTCGCGCTTAAATGCCGAAGGTCCTATCCAAAAAGGAAAAAGTTCGTTTCTGGTTTCTGCTCGCCGTACTTATGCCGATTTGTTTCTAAAACTTTCGCCCGATTCGCTTATTAATGGTAATCAGCTTTATTTTTACGACCTGAATGCCAAACTCAATTACACCATCAACGACCGCAACCGCTTATATTTATCGGGTTATTTTGGGCGCGATGTGTTTAAATTTCAAGATCGTTTTGGTATCGATTGGGGAAATGTAACCGGCACACTCCGATGGAATCATATTTGGAACGAACGTTTGTTTAGCAATACCTCATTGATTTATTCAGACTATAGCTACAAAATTAATATTGAGCAAGATGCTGGTTTTAGTCTCACATCCATTATCCGAAATTGGAACCTGAAACATGAATTTCAGCTTTTTATGAACGAGAAAAACACGCTTGCTTTTGGTGTAAATTCCATTTATCACAAAATTATTCCTGGTCAACTAGAACTTACCGACGATGCTGATATTAATCCCGTAACATTGCAAGAAAAATTTGCAGTAGATAATGGTCTATACATCAGCAATGTATGGAAACCGGCTTATAATCTGAATATTAACTATGGATTGCGACTATCGGCGTACCATCTTTTTGGTCCGGGCGACTTTTTTAGCTATACTGGCAATCAAGTTACAAGTACCAAAACAGTGGCCAAAGGCAAAATTGTACAATCATATTTCAATCTGGAGCCACGTCTAAATATTTCATATATTCTAAACGAAAGTAATTCGCTCAAAGCAAGTTATACACGCAACACACAAAATTTGCATCTCATTTCAAACTCCACCTCCTCCACTCCCACCGATATTTGGATTTCGTCGAGCAATAACGTAAAACCCGAAATTGGCGACCAAGTGGCGCTGGGCTATTTCACAAATTTTGCCGACGATACGTATCAACTAAGTGGCGAAACGTATTATCGCTGGATGCAAAATCAAATTGACTTGCGTAATGGTGCCAATATAAATGCGAACGATAAAATTGAAGGCGAATTGCTTTTTGGAAAAGGACGTGCGTATGGAGTTGAATTATTGCTAAAAAAGAAATATGGTAAACTCAATGGCTGGATTGGCTATACTTGGTCACGCACCGAACGATTAATTGATGGTATTAACAGCAATAATTGGTACCCTGCCCGACAGGATATTACGCACGATGTGTCGGTAGTAGCAATTTACGATTTGAGCAAAAAATGGTCGTTATCGGCTTCGTGGGTTTACAATACGGGCAATGCAGTTACTTTTCCGAGCGGAAAATACATTTTGAATGGCGTTACGCAATACTATTACACCGAACGTAATGGCTATCGCATGCCCGACTATCATCGCTTGGATGTGAGTGCAACTATGAACATGAAAAAAACGAAACGCTTCGAAAGCAGTCTGAATTTCTCAGTATACAATGCTTATGGACATAAAAACCCATTCTCAATAGATTTTGAACAAGACGCCGACGACCCTACAAAAACAAATGCTGTAATGACGTACTTGTTTACTTATGTGCCGTCAATAACTTATAATTTTAAATTCTAAAACACAATGTCAAGAGTCCAAAGTCAAAGGACAAAAGTCTTTTCAATAACAATAAAT
>CAYXQZ010000233.1:0-4722 GCA_964466415.1 uncultured Paludibacter sp. | reverse complement strand
AGCAGTCGGGATGACAAGATTCGAACTTGCGACCACTGGTCCCCCAGACCAGTACTCTAAACCGGGCTGAGCTACATCCCGCTTATTTTTTAAGTGGTGCAAAAGTATAAAAAAAATCTTTTGTGACGAAATAATTTGTGGTTTATTTCTGCTCTTTTACCAAATAAACCATTGTTGGTAAGTGATCGCTGTAGCCATTGAGCCAAACGCCGCCCGCATGGGTTCGAAGCGGTGTTCCTTTATATCGACCTTCTTGTTGAATCAAAAAATTCCGATAAAAAACATCGCCTTTCCAAAAAGTAAGTTTTGATTTATCACCATTTACCAATTCATGCGAAAGAATTATTTGGTCGAATAAATTCCACTGATCGTTGTACGAAAGTGAACCTATCCCCTTATCCAAAGTTTTCCAAAACACATTATACAATTCTTTTGGTTTTACATCGGCAGCTTCTTTTTTGGCTCCTAAAATGGTGGCACAACTTTCGTTATATGGGTCGTCGTTTAAGTCGCCCATTACTATTACTTTAGCTTTGGGATCAACCTTAAAAAGCGAGTCAACAATAGAGCGAGTAAGTCCTGCAGCAGCATTTCGTTTGGGTTGCGATCGCATTTCGCCTCCTGTACGCGAAGGCCAGTGATTTACTATAACATGAATTTTTTCACCCAGTAAATAACCGCTCACCATAAGTTGATCGCGGGTAAGAAAAGTAGAATCTTCTGTACGCAAACGGTATGATTTACTGTTTGAAACTGTAAAAAGACGTGGATTATACAGCAAGCCTACATCAACTCCACGGCGGTCTGGGCTATCGTAATGTACAATTTGATAACTCCTTTTTGCAATTGATGGTTGCTTTACCAAGTCTTCGAGCACTCCACGGTTTTCAATTTCGGACACACCAAGAATTGCTGGGCCTACTGCCGTAACATCTATCCCCATTTGTGAAATTACTAACGACATGTTTTTCAATTTCGAATTGTATTTCATGGAACTCCATTTATTTGCACCGTTAGGCAAGTATTCCTCATCGTTATTGGGCCCTTTAATGGTATCGAATAAGTTTTCGAGATTATAAAATGCTACGCAACTTAATTGCATATTTTTAAATGGCGCACTATTAGTCGATTTTGTTTTATCTGTTGCTTTGCACGAAATCACTATAAATGCTAAAAGCAAAGTAAAAATTAGCTGTTTTCTCATATTGTTTTTTATTATTTTTAAAAAGAGAAAACAAAGGTGGGAAAAATAACTGAAATACGAAACAAGCTTACATAATTATGCATGAAATTCACATAAAATAATGCAATTGATTTATTTCGTTTCTGCTTTAAACTTTTTGTAAAACCAAAAAAATGTACCTGCCGAAACGATGGCAGATAAACCATCCGAAACGGGCATTACTGCCCAAGCGCCATTTAATCCAAAAATGGGAGGCAACAGAAAAATGGCTGGAATTAGAAAAATAAATTGTCGAGTTAAACTTAATACGATGGCTATTTTGGCATTACCAATGGATTGAAAAAAATTGGAAACTACAATTTGAAATCCAATAATTGGAAACATCATAACCGAAATACGTTGCGCCACAGTGGCTACTTGTTGTAACGCTTCGTCGCGTGTAAAAAGCGAAACTACTTGATGTGGCAAAAATGTACCTATTATAAATCCAACAGTGGTTAAGCCGGTACCGACAATGGCAGCATAACGAAGTGTTTTAAATACCCTATCGTAGTTTTTAGCACCATAGTTAAACCCAATAATTGGTTGCGAACCTTGGTTAAGCCCAATGATAAACATTACAACCAACATATTAACACTGTTGATAATACCATAAGCACCAATAGCCAAGTCACCTCCATATTTCAACAAAGTACTATTGATAAGAATCACCACCAAACTGGTACCTATTTGCATACTAAAAGGCGAAAGTCCGATACTAATTATGGACTTAATAATTTCTTTTTCGAGTTTAAAATTTTTAAGATGAAAACGTAAAGGCGTTGATTTGAGCATAAAATGTGTTACTCCATTAATTGTACCTACCAAATACGAAATAACGGTTGCAATAGCCGCACCTTCAATTCCCCAATGAAAAACAAATATAAAAATTGGATCAAGTATTATATTACAAACAGCACCTAACAATATATTAAACATGGCTTTACGTGGATGCCCCGATGCCCGCATAATATTATTAAGTCCAAAATACAAGGCTGTAAGCACGCCACCCGGAATTATAATTTTCATATAATCGTGTGCATACTGTATGGTATTGGTAGTGCCTCCAAACAAGTACAACAAATCGTCCATAAATAGCATTCCAAGCAGCACTACAGTTCCCGAAATAATGAAAGTTAGTGTTACGGCATTTCCAAGTATCTTTTCAGCTTTTTCTTTGTTGTTTTCGCCAAGCGTTATTGAAATACGCGATGCCGACCCCGCTCCTATTAACATGCCAAATGCCATGAGCACTATCATAAATGGAAAAGTGAGAGCTAATCCCGAAATAGCCAACGGACCAACTCCCTGTCCAATAAAAATGCGATCGACTATATTATATACCGACATTACAACCGTACCTACCATGGCCGGCAAGGTATACATCCATAATAGTTTAGCTATATTATCAGTTGCTAAATTATTGCTTTTCGAAAGCGTATTCGACATTATAATGTGATAGGGAGATTAATATTTTTTGGTGGCATTAAAACAATCACGACAAATAGGTTCATATTCAGCCATTTCGCCCAAGAGAACACGTTTATCGCTTTCAACAAGTCGGTGCGACACATAAGCTAGCGCACCACAACGAACACAAATTGCATGTACTTTAAATACATCCTCGGCAATGGCACAAAGTGCTGGCATAGGACCAAATGGAACACCTTTAAAATCCATATCCAAACCAGCTATAATTACACGTATACCCTGATCGGCCAATTTGGTGCAAACATCTACCAAACCTTCGTCGAAAAACTGTGCTTCGTCAATACCAATAACATCTACCTCGCCTGAGAAAAGCAAAATACTGCCCGACGATTCAACTGGTGTGGAACGAATAGCAGTACGATCGTGCGAAACTACTTCGTCTTCGGAATAACGTGTGTCGATTTTGGGCTTAAAAATCTCAACACTTTGCTTGGCAAACTTGGCTCTTTTTAATCTTCGGATAAGCTCTTCGGTTTTTCCGGAAAACATGGAACCGCAAATAACTTCGATACTTCCACGTTTTTGTTGTATAGGATGATTTTTTTCTGAATAAATCATGATAGTTTATTGAAATAAGTTTGTTTTTTTTTCGTTAATCTGATGAATATTGTAACTTTACACCCGATTTTGGAAAACAGGACTGCAAAGTTAAAAAAATATCACACCAAAAATCTATTTTTACAAAAAAAGATATGAACAGAAAATTATTAGTGACTCTCTTGCACAAAAATATCGAAGAGTTAGGTATGATTACCGAAAGTTTTTTGGAAATGAATGAGTACCCAAAAACAATCATTCAGTTAGCAAAACGTAAAACAGAGGATATTCAGACCATACTGGATGAACTTGCAGGGAACAAAGAAAACCTCGAAACCATTAAAATTACTGATATTAATCAAACTGAGGTAAAAGTTGAAGAAATATTTATTGAACAGCAACCCATTGAAAAGCCTGAGTCTGTAGCAGTTCTTGAGCCTATTGTAATAGCTGAGCCTGTAATGATTCCTGAACCTGTCATGATACCTGAACCTATTGAAATTGAATCCCCAATTGAAATACCAACACCAGAAGACCAGATTACAGAAGAGCTAATTATAGAAGAGCCGGCATTTATCGAAATTTCGATAGATGAAACAGAAACTATTACTGAAACTACAGTTGAGCAAACCATTGAAATAGAAGATGATAATTCAATAACTGAAACAACACTAACGACTGAAACAGTTATTACCGAAGTCATAAAACATACCGAAGAGCAAAAAAAAGTAACCATTGCTGATAAAATAGGAAACCATACCACTTCGCGCAATGAAAAATTATCGCAAGTGGATAATTCGCTAAGCGCTACACATGCTAATAAAAAAGTCACTGATATTAAACAAGCCATTAGCATTGGCGATCGCTTCAGGTTTCAGCGTGAACTATTCAAATCCAATGGCGAGGACATGAATAAAACGCTTACTTACATTAATCAATTGGCCACTTTGAACGAAGCCATGTCGTTCCTAAAATCGAAATATGGCTGGGACGAAACAAACGAGGCTGTTGAAGATTTTTATCAGATTGTAAAAAGGAAGTTTGTATGAAACTAACAGTAGTCCCTACTCCTATTGGAAATCTCGAAGATATGACTTTTCGGGCAATTCGCATATTGAAAGAAGCCGATTTAATTTTGGCCGAAGATACGCGCACTAGTGGTTTTTTGATGAAGCATTTTGAGATACGAACACCCATGCAATCGTACCATAAATTTAACGAACATAAAACTGTTGAAAATATTGTGCAACGCATAAAAACGGGTTTAAAAGTAGCCTTGATTTCGGATGCTGGCACACCTTCCATTTCCGACCCTGGTTTTTTGGTTGTTCGCGCTTGTGTCGAAAATGAAATTGACGTGGAATGCTTGCCTGGCGCAACAGCCTTTGTACCTGCATTAGTAGCTTCGGGAATACCCAGCGATAAGTTTTGTTTCGAAGGATTTTTGCCTCAAAAAAAAGGCCGACAGACAC
>CAYXQZ010000232.1:0-4739 GCA_964466415.1 uncultured Paludibacter sp. | reverse complement strand
CCAAAAGGAAGTTCGTATGCCGTTACTAATGGCGTAGTTACGCAAGAGTTTGATGGCACAACGGTGCATGTGGTTGATGTAAGTTTCGATGTACAAACAAATAGTTCAACTACAATTTATATTGCAGCGGGAACGCCAGTGGATTTATGCCCCAACGATCCTAATAAATTGGTACCCGGCTTGTGTGGTTGCGGTGTGCCCGAAGGTACTTGTGTTATTCCCGTAACGAGTATTTCGATTAATCCCACTACTGCGAAACTAAATTTGAATGTAACCAAACAGCTTACTGCAAGTATATTACCAACGACAGCTACCAATAAAAATATATCGTGGTTATCGAGCGATATAAATGTTGCAACAGTATCGACAGATGGATTTGTAACAGCTGTAGGTGGAGGTAATGCAACGATTACAGCGACTACGCAAGATGGAAACAAAGTAGCTTCGACCAATGTAATTGTAAATCCAAGCACCACTGTTTATCCTGCCGAAGATGCCGAATTGGCAGGAGCGCTGGTTGTAAGTAATCAACCCGGATATAATGGTACTGGTTTTGCCGATTTCACCAATATGTCCAACGACTATATTAAATGGACTGTTTATGCACCAAATTATGCTGATTTCAATCTTTCGTTTCGCTATGCATTGGCTTCGGGTCCACGCAATTTGAAATTAACGGTTAATGGTGTAGATAAAATTGCATCCATTGTGTTTCCAGTAACTGGTGCGTGGTCAAATTGGTCGAATTACAATACTACTCAAGCCTTGGAAGCCGGTAATAATACCATTACGCTCACTGCAACTGGTACAAGTGGTGGAAATTTTGATGAATTAGTAATTAGCGATGGAGCAACGGGAGTAAAGAATTTACAATCGAACATTGATGGAAAGTCATTTAAAATCTATCCAAATCCTTACAAACAAGGTAAATTATCAGTTCAACTATTAGGTTTCGAAAACCATAACAATATTGAATTTTCGATAAGCAATTTGCTGGGACAAACAATTTACAAACAGCAATTATCATCAAATTTGCATAACGAAATTTATCTACCTATAAAATTAGATCAATCGGTTTATTTTATTACGGTTGAATCAGCTAATTTGAAAGTGGTTGAAAAGCTATTTGTGAGATAATCGGATAGAAAATCTGAAAATTCAATCAATTACATCGAAAAGCAGAAGTCTATCTCAGATTTCTGCTTTTTTCGTTTTTTACAATCAATTCATCTATAATTTTCCTGAGGTTTTTGTGATTCCCACTGTTTTAATTATTATTTAAGCATAAATTAATAGCTCCACATTATTTTTGCAGTCAGAATTAAAACCGAATTTCTGAACTAGTCATTATTTTAGACAAAAAATCACTGCTGAATTTAAATGATGAATATAACTTTTTGGGGATTATCCCTGCTCGACATTGCCATAGTTGTTATTTATTTCGTTGTTATAATTATTATTGCCATACGTGCTGCCCGATTGGTGAGTAATCGCGAAGATTATTTTATGGCTGGACGGCGGTTTGGTAAATTAATCCAGACTTTTGCTGCTTTTGGACAAGCTACATCCGTGGAAAATGTAACAACTACTACCACCATGGTAAATTCCAACGGTGCATCGGGTATTTGGGCTATGTTGGCAGGTGGTTTGGTGAATCTTCCAGTCTTTTGGATGACTTCCATCTGGTACCGCCGTTTACGATTGTTGACCTTGGGCGATTTTTTTGAGGAACGTTATAATTCCAAACGCATGGCAGCATTTTATGCATTGTGTCAAACAATATACTTTGTTATGATTGCAGCCATTGGGTTAGTGGCTATGTCCAAAACGGTTTCGGCAATTGCTTCTAAACCACTCACCGAACTTAATGCTGTTGAAAAAGTAGAGTATTTTAAAGCCGTTGAACGGGAAAAATTAGAAACTGCCGATTTTGCACTGTTAAGTGTAGCTCAACAAAATCGTTTGGTTGAATTACAGGAATTAAATCCTAAAAAAGAATATTCGTACATTGATGAGAATTGGCTTATTATTTTTGTTGCCTTAATAACCTTGTTGTATGCTAGCATTGGAGGATTGGCGGCAGCATTTATGGTTGATTTGATACAAGGAATGTTTATTATTTTACTTTCCATCTTGCTTATTCCATTTGCCATGGCAAAAATTAATCTACAATTTGGTGGTGAAGGATTTCTTGGTGCATTTCAAACCATGCATAAAGTATTACCGGCTTCGTTTATGGAAATTTGGGGTTCACCCAGTTTAATTGAATTTTCGTGGTTTTGGATTGCTGGGTTCTCAATTATGATAGTTATTACCACTGCTGTTCAGGCCAATCAGATGACGGCTTGCGGCTCTGCTAAAAACGATTATACAGCACGTTACGGATTTGTATCGGGCATGTTGCTCAAACGCTATTCGAGTGTAATGTGGGGCTTAGTGGCATTAATGACTGTGGTGCTTTATGGTGGTTCCATCTCTGATCCCGATTATGTTTGGGGACATGCCACGCGCGATTTATTGGGGCCACTCAACATGGGACTTGTTGGTTTAATGATTGCCTGTTTGATTGCTGCTCTTATGGCTGCAAAATCGGCTTTTATGCTCACTGCAGCGGCTTTAATCACCAATAATTTGTATCGCCCATTCCGTCCAAACTGTTCCGAAAATCATTATATCTGGGCTGGACGTATTTTTAGTGCGCTTTACATGTTTGTTTCGGCTTACATTGCCACACAATCCAAAGGTTTATTTGAACTTTTCAAAATGACCATGATGTTCAACAGTATTTTGGCTGCTGCTTTTTGGTTGGGAATGCTTTGGCGACGGTCGAATAGGGCAGGAGCGTGGGCTTCGATGGTGGTGATGTTTATTGCTACCGTTGTATTACCTTTCGGCATACCACAATTGCCAGGTATGCGTACTTCTGAGTATTTAAATAGAACTACACAGGCCATTCCGGTAACAAGAACTTACACGGCACGTCAAATGGATGTTACTCAACGCAACGAAGCCATTGCTACTTGGGATAAATTAAAAGCAATAGACAAAACAGCCGAACAACGCCCAACAGCATTAAAAGTGGGCGAAAAGTTTGAGAAAAAAGTATTATTGCCTAAAAAATCCATATTTTGGAGCGAAGGAATAAATTATAAAGGCGAAAAAGCGGTGGGGAAAGGTTATTTGAAAGTAGAATTGATTGCTTTGGATAAAATGGGATGGGATTTATCAAAAAACTCCTATTCGCTCAACGAAACATTAACTTTTTTGTTTCGCATTGTATTTCCATTTCTGATTTTGATGCTTGTGGCCTATTTTACAAAACCATTGGAAAAAGAGCGTTTGGATAAGTTTTATGGTAAATTGCTAACGCCAGTAGTAGGCAGTTGCAATTTGGAAGATGATAAAGAAATGGCATTGACTAATGCTGAACCAACACGCTTCAATCACTTAAAGATTTTCCCAAATTCGAACTGGGAATTCCGTAAGTGGAACCGTGAAGATTGGACTGGAGTGATTGTTTCATGCCTAGCGGTTGTAAGTGTTGTGGGTTTGTTGATGTTAATTGTGAGTTTGGGGAGTTAGACCAGCCCCCCAACCCCCTGAAGGGGGGAGTTTTTTGTTTAAATCTTTTGAAAATATTCTTTAAAAAAATAAATTATAATTTTATGTAATAACTACTCTCAATTTGTCCCTCTTATTCCCCCTTTAGGGGGTTAGGGGGCAGGATTAGAGAGAAAATATATATTTCTTATGAATAAAACCG
Source organism: uncultured Paludibacter sp. (assembly GCA_964466415.1). Lineage (GTDB taxonomy): Bacteria > Bacteroidota > Bacteroidia > Bacteroidales > Paludibacteraceae > Paludibacter. The sequence goes on along the minus strand of CAYXQZ010000232.1, from coordinate 976 downwards.
CATTAATAGCTGATGCTGTTCCTAATATGCCTTGGGAACCAAAACCTGCCAATTGCTTCGAAGTAGTTTGGCGACACAGTACAAACCCAATTATCGATTTGCACCCCATGCCAAAAGCACGCAGCGTGTTTAATAGCTGCGTAATGCCTTGGGGCGAAGGATTTATTGGTGTTTTCAGGGTCGATTCACTTTCGATGGATCCAAACTTACATGTGGGTACAAGTCCAAACGGACTTGACTGGACGATTGATGAAGAGCCCATCAACTTTATTTGCAACGAACCGGCTTTGGGCAAAATAAGCATTGCTTACGACCCACGTGTATGTAAAATTGAGGATAAATATTACATTACTTGGTGTAATTCGTACTACGGAGCTACCATCGGTCAGGCTTGGACTACCGATTTTAAAACTTTCAACCAGATAGAAAATGCGTTTCTTCCTTTTAACCGAAATGGCGTTTTATTCCCTAAAAAAATCGATGGAAAATTTGCCATGCTTAGTCGCCCAATGGGTAAAGCAATGGCCGTAAACTATGGCGATATTTTTTACAGCGAAAGTCCCGATTTAACCTACTGGGGAAAACACCGCATGGTATTTACAGCCGGTCCACTGAAATGGGAACGTACTAAAATTGGTCCGGGACCTATCCCAATTGAAACCACTGAAGGTTGGTTGTTGTTATATCATGGTGTAACAGATACTTGCGATAGTTTTGTGTACAGTATGGGAGCAGCTATTTTGGACATTAATGAGCCGAGCAAAGTGCTTTATCGTTGCAAATTTCCATTGCTTAGCCCCGAAAAAATTTACGAAACAGCGGGTTATGTAGGCAATGTGGTTTTCCCAACTGGTGTTGTTGCCGATGGCGCAACTGGTCGCTTAGCCATTTATTATGGTGCTGCCGATACCTACACTGCCGTTGCGTATGCACAAGTGGATGAAATAATTGCGTATATAAAAGAAAATGCGTGGTA
>CAYXQZ010000231.1:1437-4741 GCA_964466415.1 uncultured Paludibacter sp. | reverse complement strand
AAAATGGATATCCAAACTCTCAGTCAAATTAAATCAAAATTTGTTGCCCGTCAAGTTGCCGACGAATTAGTTATAGTACCACTTAGTGGAAATGTGGCTCAAATGAACGAACTCTTCACACTCAACGAAACAGGAAAATTTATTTGGGAAAATGCTAACGAGAACAATTCAAATGCGTCATTGGCTCAACTTATGACCGAGACATTTGAGATTGACGAATCCACTGCCACCAGCGATATTGAAACATTTTTGAAACAAATGGATATTTTGACAAAATATAATAGCTAAAAAAATGAATCAGTTTGGTTTCGAATTTAATATTTCAATTGCTGAAATAACTCTACATGTTTTTTCGAAAAATGTTATCGAATTAGAAGCTGGATACATTCCGTTTTTAGTTGATAATGAGCCTAAAGCGGATATCCAAGTTGAATGTTTTCAGGGTTTGCCTACTAGCAATCTCGAATCGTTGAAATTGCTTTTTGAAGCGAAAAACGACGAACAACGCTTTTATTCGATATACGAAACTACGGAAGGTCTTTGTTTTGCCATTTACAATCAGCAAACCAAGGATGAGATTCAACAAATAGCCTATCTCAACAAATCATTTGATTATTGGAAAATATATAGCAGCGATGCTATGTCGCTCAAATATCCAATGGGACCAATCATTATGCATTACCTCACATTGTATACCGATGCTGTACTGATGCATGCTTCGTGTGCTTACGACGGTAAAATGGGACGTATGTTTAGTGGATTTTCGGGTGCTGGCAAAAGCACTATGTCCATGATTTGGTCCAAAGCTGGCGCACAAATTGTTAACGATGACCGACTTGTGATACGCAATATAAATGGCAATTTCTATGTTTATAATACACCTATGTATTATGCCGACATCTCGAAAAAAGCACCTTTAAATGCCATTTATCTTATTAGCCATTCGCCAGTAAACAAAGCTAAAAAATTATCGGGAGCATTAGCTGTTTCAAAAGTAATGGCTTTTTGCATTCAAAATAATTTTGATAAAGCATTTATTGATAAACGATTGGAGTTCTTTTACAAACTTAGTCAAGCTACATCAATTTATGAATTAGGATTTGTTCCCGACCAGCAAGTAGTGACTTATATCACTGAAAATGAAAAACAAGGATAATAGCGCAAGTTTATTCGATTTTGTAGAAGCATTGCTCGATGATGATTTAACTCTCGAAATTAAAATGCAAGGATACAGCATGTTTCCTGTGTTGAAAAACGGAGATACGGCTCAGGTTGAGAAATGCACAGCTGATAAAGTAAAACGAGGTGACATATTGGTTTTCAGACATCATGGCAAATTTATTGCGCATCGTTTACTGAAAATTAAACACGAAAACGGACAAATCGTTTTTGTGGCAAAAGGCGACAATAACTTTCACTACGACCCCATTTTCAGAGAAAAAGAGCTGATAGGCAAAGTCATATCATCAAAAAGCAACGAAAAAACAACTAAAACCAATACCATTCTCCGAAAAATTCAAAGAACGATTGCAGTTGCATTTCCACATTTCATGACCCTGATTAACAATAAATTACTGTATTTATCAAACAAAAATCAAGCAGTAAAAAATTATGCCACTAAATTCCGCGACAATTATCGATTAGCGGCCGAAAATTCAGGCAAAATCATTGCGCAAAATGCTATAATTGCATTTCTTCAAGGCGTTTTACCTTTTGTACTTATTATTTGTATAAAATGGTTGATTGACTATTTAACAAAAACAACAAATTCGTCGGTTGCCGATGTTTATGGATTTTACGGATTACTTGTACTCACAGCTTTCGTCTTTTTTGCTAACGGACTCACAACCGAACTGCGTAGCTATTTTGGCGAAAAGCTGACTCAAAGCATAGTAAAACGAATGTACTCGGATGTGCAACACAAACATTTATCGCTTCAACTGTCGCATCTCGAAAACCCAACTGAACTAGATAAAATCCATCGCGCAGTTCAGGAAGCTACTTTTCGTCCTGTAAAATTTATAAACGAACTTTTAACGCTTTTAAAATCGATTGCATCAGCCATTTTCCTAGCTGGACTTTTCCTCACTATAAAATGGTATCTGGTTGTAATGCTTATAGTTGCAGTAATTCCAGGCGTATTAATACGTTTAAAATTTGCACGCACGTATCACAAGTTGAAACAATCTCAAAGTCCCAAAGAACGCGAAATGTACTACTTCAATCGTGTTTTGACAGGCTTTCCATTTGCCAAAGAACTGAAGCTTTTCCATTTTAGCAGTTTTTTTTCAACACGATTCAATAACTTACAAAAAAAACTGTTTTCGGAACGAATTCAAATACGCAAATCCGAAGTCACATGGAATACAGCCTCTCACCTATTTACAGTACTATTAATTTTTGCATCACTGGCTTATATTTCCTATTTAAAAATAAATGGCGAAATTACCATTGGCGCTGTTGTGCTTTTCTTTTTTGCATTCCAACGTGGCTACAGCGTTCTTAGTGAACTATTTAAATCGGGCACTCAATTGCTCGAAGATACAAGCTACCTCGAAGATGTACGCAAGTTTTTTGCTATCGAAACATCAAAACAACCCCACAATTCGAAAATGGAATTGAAAAATGCCATTCGTATTGAAAATATGAGCTTTAGTTACGAAACAAGTAAACGCGAAGCCCTTAAAAACATACATATAACCATTGACGCTGGAAAAACCATAGCCATTGTTGGTGCAAATGGATCAGGCAAATCAACCTTTATAAAATTGCTTTGTGGATTTTACACACCTACAAAAGGTGAGATTTTTTACGATGATAAAAACACTTTAACGCTTGGGCAACAGGCAATTTCGAAAAATATGGCTGCCGTATTCCAAGATTTTGCCTTGTATAATGTGAGTGCTTTACAAAATATTGCTCTCGGAAATATTGAGATTAAACCCGACTTAGAAAAAGCAAAAACTGCTGCCACCGAAGCTGGAATACATGAGGTGCTCGAAAATTTACCACTTGGCTATAATACCATTTTAGGCAATACCTTTAATGGAGGTGAGGAACTGAGCATGGGCCAATGGCAAAAGCTAGCTGTAGCGCGTGCATTTTATCGTAATGCCGATTTATTGATTATGGATGAACCTTCGAGCGCTTTAGACGTTTATTCTGAAACACAAATAATGAACTCGCTCCGTAAAATGGCCGAAAACAAAACTGCTATTATTATAAGCCACCGACTAACATCGGTGCAATGGGCCGACGAAATTTATTTGTTCGACAAAGGCGAAATAATTGAACATGGCTCACA
>CAYXQZ010000231.1:0-1337 GCA_964466415.1 uncultured Paludibacter sp. | reverse complement strand
CTTCTGTCTTCTGTCTTCTGTCCTTTGTCATATTTAATAATCTCTAATTTCAAAAACATGACTTTTCTAACCATTTTACTCTCTGTATTTTTCGCATTACCAACCGATTCAACTACATCAAAAACCGATAGTATTCATCAAAAACACATTAAGGAAGTTACTGTTTATAGCATAGCTTCCACAAAAATTGGACTTCCATACGTTTCTGTCGATAAAAAAGAAATTGAAAAACAAGAATATCGCACACCTGCTGATGCATTGCAAACTCAAACTGGAATAGCACTTTCGCGCGATGGTAGCTGGGGAACTTCGGTTAATGTGCGCGGTATGGGCGAACAACGACTAATGCTACTGGTGGATGGCGACCGACTACAAACTGCTACAGATGTGGCGGGAGCACTTTCTACCGTATCGCTCAATCAAGTTGAAAAAATTGAAATTATAAAAGGTGCTGGCTCAGTGCTTTTTGGTTCGGGTGCAGTAGGCGGTGTTGTCAATTTTGTAACCGAACGACCAACCTATTCGAATAGTATTGAAGCAAATGGAAGTATTCAAACGGGTTTTAGTACGGTTAATAATTTATCGGCAAGTGCCGCAAAAGTGAACATTACAAACGACAAATGGTACTTGAGCGCAACTGGTAGTTACCGCAAAGCTGGAAATACAAACACTCCAAATGGCGAATTACTCAATAGTCAGTTCAACGATGCTTCGTGGTCGCTGAAAGGTGGAATGCGCTATGGCGACAATCAGGAATTGCTTGTTGGTTATAACGAATTTTATGCATGGAATGTTGGTGTTCCAGGTGGAAACGCTTTTCCGAAAACAGCAACTGTACGCTACACAGGCATTCAGCGCAGACAATTGAATGGTGAATATATTTTCACGGACATTTCGGACTTACTCACAAAACTAAGCATAAAAGGCTATACCCAAAATATTAGCCGGAATGTTGAAAATATTTTCAAACCAACTGCAAGCTCAACTAGAATTGTTTTACCATCGAGTTTGAACTCCACTTCGGGTGTAAAAGCAACTGCCGATTTGTATTTTAACGACTACAACAGCATGACAATTGGAGTGGAAAGTTGGTTACGCAAATCGGAAACTATGCGTATAAACATTACCCATGCAGTTGATACAACTGTTTATGCCGACCAGCCATCACCAATGGCTAAAGTATTGAATGTAGGCGCTTTTGCATTGTACAAAAAAGTGATTGACCCTAAATATTTCAACCTGAATTTTGGGGTTCGTTTGGATTATTTCGAAACGTCGAACGATACGCTATTCAAAGAACTTTTTCGCTATAAAATTATTAAAGGAGTGCAAACCGA
>CAYXQZ010000230.1:1353-4747 GCA_964466415.1 uncultured Paludibacter sp. | reverse complement strand
AACAAGAACGCACCTGCAAGAAGCTTTAATTTAGTTTCAATACCATAATGTAGTCTTCATCGTTTTCGTCAACAATTTCATATCCAAGTTTTTTGTATAGGCTAACTGCATAGTTTGCTTTTTGTACGCTCAAGGATGTTTGATGATATCCTTTTTCTTGCAAAAAATCAATCATTTGCTTCATTAACCTGGTTCCAATACCTAGATTGCGATACTCTTTAAACAATGAAATTGCTAATTCGGGTGTGTTTTCATCCACATTCCCGTAACCTTTTATTTTTCCTGTAATTATTCTTACCCATACAGCTCCAATTATCCTCCCATTTAAGTCAGCAACCAAACAATTGTCATCTTTTAATGTTCCAAATTTATCAATATATGCGTAAACTTTCGGAACTTTTATTACATCTCTTGGGATTATATTGTTTTCATCATGTTGATATACTGCCTCATATAGCATATCTTCGAGTATGTAAATTTCATTTTCTTTTATTAGGCGTATATGAATTTCTTCCATACAATGATTTTTGATTAAACTTTTTTTCTTTTTAATAAAATAATTATACAAACAAATATTTGCAAATGTATTAAAAACGAGACTAATATGAAGTATTCATTTTTCATTTCTTCAATATTATCACTTTCAATAAATTTTGAGATATTTTCATCAGCTAAATATTTATCAAAATCAATTTCTTGAAACCAATTTAATAATATTGTTCCAGTTTTATAGCCATCTACATCTTTAGAATCATCAGAAAGAGAATGGAGTGCTACAATTTTATAAGTTGTTCCATAATAAACTATAGTTCCTCCATCTCTACAAATCATTAATGGGAATGAAAAAATTGGATAACTATTTTTCTGTAATAAATTGTAATCTATTATCCTTCCAACTGTACTAATAAATAAAATCTCACAAATGACAAAAAGCAAAAGTGATTTTTTCATATTTGCAGTTTTTAATTTATTAGCAACAACGTTTCATGTTGAAATTTAATGGGATCAAAAAATTTTCAAAGTATACGCCCAAATTTTTTCCAAATATAGTGAAAATTTTGTTTGGTAGGTTTAATCAGTTTTTTTTGTTCGAACCTTTTTTCACCTTAAGTGTTTGTATGCATATAAAATATAACAAACAATGACAGATAATTTTGCACATCGTGCAGCGGAATGGGATAATCCATCAAAAGTAGAAATGACGAAAAAGTTTGTTGCTGCATTAACTCAAACTATTGAGTTGAAAAAGCATTGGCGAGCACTCGAGATTGGTGCCGGAACTGGATTAGTGGGTTTACAACTTTTACCATATTTAAATAGTGTGGTATTCGAAGATACTTCGGCCGCAATGCTCGGTGTGTTGAAACAAAAACTTAATGGCGATGAAAATGTAGAACTAATTGAAGGCGAAGTTTTTGAATATAAAAAGCAGAACATTGATTTTGTTTTTTCGTGTATGGCTTTTCACCATATTCCCGATATTGAAAAAACGTTGGAACATTTATACCAAATTACAAATACTGGAGCAACCATTGTTGTGGGCGATATTCGTACCGAAGATGGTTCATTTCACCATTTTGAACCCATTCCACACAAAGGGTTTGACACCAATGAATTAAGCGAAAAATTTGAAAAAGCTGGTTTTAAAATCCTTTCAACTGAAACTTATAATTTGTTGAATCGCGAACGTACTCCAGGCGTTTTTACCAATTATGAGCAGTTTATGCTTGTAGCTGAAAGACGATAGACGACGGACAACAGTCGACAGATGTGGAGATATGATGATGTGATAATTAGTCAATAGCAATTAACTACGGCCAAGATTAATAACGTGCAAAGCACCAATAACGCTTAGCAAATAACGGCTTTAGCCTAATAACGCACGAAGTGCAAATAACGGCGTAGCCAAATAACGCGAAGCATGTTTTATTTTCTCCCAAAATCAGCTGGTATTTCACCCCACACTTCGGTTTCCCACTTGAGTACTTTGTTTTCGTACTTGTTTTCGGAAAGCCATTTTTCGGCACGAGCCAAAAGGTCGAAAAGAACAGCGTTTTTATCCGTTTTTTCAATTTTAGTGCGTGCTTTTCCAGTACGGAGCCATGCAAGAGCAGTCATGCTGTCGGTGTAGATGGGTAGCAGGCTGCCTTTTTGTTTTGATAAAGCTAGGGCATGAACAAGGGCCAGAAACTCGCCTATATTATTCGAACCATCGGGGTAAGGTCCCATTTTAAAAATCTCAGTCCCGTTTTTGGTATAAACGCCACGGTATTCCATTGGTCCGGGATTGCCACTACATGCAGCATCAACCGCAATGCTTTCGGGGTTGGGCATTCCCACTTTAGCTATTTGCTCGGCAGTAGGTTTCGGAGTTGCAGATTTGGCATTTTTACCTACATAGTCCCAGTAGGGTGAGCAAAAAGCTTCGCGTGCTTCCTCCATAGTGGCAAAGGATTTGAATTTAGCCTCGCCAAAACCATGCGTTTGCTTTTTACATTCCTCCCACGATTTGTATATGCCTGGTTCATGCCCGTCCCATACTACAAAAAAATTATTTTTCTTTTTGCTCATTTTTAATTCTAAAAAGGGTTTCACCGCAAGGGTAACCCGCACGTTGCGTTAAAAAAATCGTGATACCCCTGCGGTGAAACCCGATTTTTTAAAGAATCTCCATCACCTCTCGAAGCGACCGAATCATATACGTACATTCAGGGTTTTCGCCGTTTTCGGGGTAATGAAGCGGATAATACACCGAGTCGATGCCAACGTTTATAGCTCCCAATATATCAGCAGCATAACTATCACCAATCATAATTGCTTCGTTTGGTTTTGCACCATTCAGTTCCAGTGCGTATTCAAATATTTTTTTATCTGGCTTAAGTGCACCCGCTGCTTCCGAAAGCACTATGTGATTGAAATAGTGCTCGATACCCGAACTGCGCATTTTGCGGTATTGTACTTCCACAAAACCGTTGGAAATAATTGTAAGCGGGTATTTTTTGTGGATTAAATAATCGAGCAACTCAATGGCGTGTGGCATTAACGCCGTTTTGGTTGGTAGATTATCAAGGTAATGTTGTCCAATTTCGGCTGCCAAGGCCTCGTCAGTTACGCCCATTTTCGACAGCGGGTAAAGAAATCGCTCTTTGGATAAATATTCTTTGGTAATTTCGCCTTTGCCATACAGTTCCCACAGTTCAATATTTCGGCGGGCATAAATATCAAAAAACTGATTAAAGTTTTCGAAATAGCGTATCAAACCACGGTCGTCGAACATGTCTTTCATAGCCAAACGAGCATTGGTATGAAAATCCCAAATCGTATCGTCCAGATCGAGAAAAACAAACTTATATGGATGTGATGATGTGATAATATGATGATGTGATAATGTGAT
>CAYXQZ010000230.1:0-1253 GCA_964466415.1 uncultured Paludibacter sp. | reverse complement strand
ACTTCAATAACCAAATATTTACTTACGCTCCAAAACCCGTTGGTGTCGGTAATAAGCAATACAAAGTTATCGTTTTCTTTTTCAAGCGTATACGACGATTTTGGGTGCGAAGTCAGAATTTTGGCTCGTGTGGAATAAAGCGGAATGGATTTGGTTTTACGAGCATCAATGCGCACAAAGTAATTTTTATTAAAATCGCTTTGCAATATGCGTTTAGGGCTAAAAATGCCATCGCTCGTAATTATTTTTTGGTCTTTCAGTTCTTTACGTGTACCAAAAACATACCATGCTGTATGTATGGTTTCTTCTTGTTCGTTAAGTTTGCTTTGCTTGGTTTCGTTGTCCGATTTTAAACCTTCAATATCCTTACCCATATTGTTTACAGTGGTACCAAGGTCGGCTATAAGCGAATCCTTAGCTGCTAACTCGGCTTGTAGAATGGCTACTTTCGAACTTTGTTCTTCGAGAGCTTTTGTCAAGCGGGCAATGCTACGTTCCAATTCTTCCGATTTGATAGAGCTCTTTTTGAGTTTTGTTTTCAAACGTGCCAGTTCATCTTTGTTTGTAAGCAACATTTCGTTCAGATACAACAAGTCTTCGTTTATTTTGGTACGTGTATCTTCGGTTAACTCACCGCTTTCGGGTTGAGTTTGTAAAATACCCTGCGTCTCCTTTATTTTCTCTATGTTTTGTTCAATCTGATTCATAGCCGAAAAGTACTCGTCAATCTCGTCCTGCATTTGTTGTTTGGCACGCATCAACGAGTCGTTTTGTTCTTGTAATGCTTTGTAGTCCGACGATTTGAAATTGCACGACGATAAAATCAAAGCTGATAGGATTAGAACTGAAAAGAAAGTTTTCATTTTTTTGTAAATATTTACGGGTGAAGAATCGTTTTGAAACTCAATTTTATTACTGTTGAAACAGCCTAGAAATATTTTGCAAAGTTAGTGTTATTCTTCAAATCCTGCAACAATTATAACTATTTCTCCTTTAGGTGGATGTTCGGTAAAATATTGGGCTAATTCAGGGAGAGTTCCACGTTTTGTTTCTTCGAACATTTTGGATAATTCGCGCGATACGGAAGCCTTGCGTTCTTGCCCCAAAAACTCCGAAAGTTGACTCAATGTTTTGGCCAATCGAAAGGGCGATTCGTAAAAAATCATGGTGCGTGTTTCGCTTGCTAACTTAGTTAGGCGTGTCTGTCGGCCTTTTTTTTGAGGCAAAAATCCTTCGAAACAAAACTTATCGCT
>CAYXQZ010000229.1:0-4748 GCA_964466415.1 uncultured Paludibacter sp. | reverse complement strand
CCGCTACCACAAGGGCATTGGTCGTTGCGCCCTGGTAACTTATCAACATGAATTGGTTGCGATTTTTGCAATTCGCGTGTATCTTGCTTTGTAGGATCTTGCTCTGAACTAGTACGGCTATTCACTTCATCTTTCTGAATTTTCATACGGCTTAAATCCATACGTTGTTCAGGACGAGCTTCGCGCAATTGCTCTGGTTCACGCACTGGAATTTGTCCACGCATAAGTACCGAAAGCACTTTACGATTCATGGAATCAATCATTTCCTTAAATAAACCATAAGATTCTAGTTTATAAATCAATAACGGATCTTTTTGCTCATAACTTGCATTTTGAACTGATTGGCGCAATTCATCCAATTGGCGTAAATGTTCTTTCCACTCATCATCGATAACATAGAGTAACGTCAATTTTTCAAATGCTTTTACCACTTCTTTAGCTTCGTTTTTATAAGCCGTTTCGAGGTGAGCTGTAACATTATAAACACGTTTACCATCCGTTACCGGAACAAGGATATTTTCGTACTGATGACCACGCCCTTCGTATACTTGCTTAATAACTGGATAGGCAACTGCCGATAGTTTATCCATTTTACGTTTAAATGTAGCCAACGCTGCATCGTTTACCTGATGAATTAACTCACTTGTACGTGTCGATGTAAAAGTAGCTTCATCGAAAGGAGTTTCCATAGCATAAACTTTCAACAAGTCTTCTTCCAGTGTTTCAAAGTCGTTGCTGTTTTTGGCATTTTCGACCAACACTTCAGCCACATCGTAAATCATATTGGTAATATCCACGCCAATACGCTCGCCCATCAAAGCATGGCGGCGTTTGCTATAAACCACTTCGCGTTGCGAATTCATAACATCATCGTATTCCAATAAACGCTTACGAATTCCAAAGTTATTTTCTTCTACTTTTTTCTGTGCTCTTTCAATTGATTTCGAAATCATGGAATGTTCAATCATCTCCCCTTCTTCGAAACCAAGTTTATCCATTATGCCCGAAATACGTTCCGAACCAAACAGACGCATCAAATCATCCTCCAAACAAACGTAGAAAATGGACGAACCCGGATCACCCTGACGACCAGCACGACCACGCAACTGACGGTCGACACGGCGGCTCTCATGACGCTCAGTACCAATAATAGCCAAACCACCAGCTTCTTTTACTTCAGGTGTAAGTTTTATGTCGGTACCACGACCAGCCATATTGGTTGCAATAGTTACAGTACCGCTACGACCAGCTTCCGAAACGATATCCGCTTCGCGTTGGTGTAACTTGGCATTCAGTACATTATGTTTAATTTTCCGGCCACTAAGCATACGGCTAAGTAATTCAGAAATTTCGACCGAAGTAGTTCCCACTAACACTGGGCGACCAGCTTGAACCAAACGGTCAATTTCCTCAATTACAGCTATATATTTCTCACGTTTTGTTTTATAAACGCGGTCTTCCATATCGTTACGTGCAATGGGCCGATTGGTAGGAATTACCACTACATCCAATTTGTAGATATCCCACAACTCGCCAGCTTCTGTTTCGGCTGTACCTGTCATACCCGACAATTTGTGGTACATACGGAAATAATTTTGCAAAGTAATAGTTGCAAAAGTTTGTGTAGCAGCTTCTACAGTTACTTTCTCTTTTGCCTCAATAGCTTGATGCAAACCATCCGAATACCTACGGCCTTCCATAATACGACCCGTTTGTTCGTCAACAATTTTCACTTTGTTTTCGATCACCACATATTCCACATCTTTTTCGAAAAGTGTGTAAGCTTTCAACAACTGATTAATAGTATGTACACGTTCGGATTTTATGGCATAATTCTGATTTAGTTCATCCTTACGGTTTTGTTTATCTTCGAGTGTAAGCGATTTATCTTTTTCAATTTCGGCAATTTCGCTACCAACATCGGGTAAAACAAAGAATTTTGTATCTTCAGAGTTGTCAGTTATTAGATCAATACCTTTGTCGGTCAACTCGATAGATTTATTTTTTTCGTCGATCACAAAATACAGTGGATCAGTAGCCACATGCATATTACGATTGTTCTCGGCCATATAAAACTCTTCAGTTTTAAGCAATTGGGCTTTCATACCTTGCTCACTGAGGTATTTTATAAGTGGTTTATTGTTAGGCATGCCTTTGTACGAACGGAAAAGTGCCAAAGCGCCTTCCTCCTGCTCTTTTTTATCGGCCGATGCCATCAATCTACGTGCATCAGATAAATACTTGGTAGCTAATGTTTTTTGAGTATTTACAAGGCGTTCCACTTTGGGGCGAAGCTCCTCGAAAAGCTGATCGTCGCCTTTAGGTACTGGACCCGAAATAATAAGCGGTGTACGAGCATCGTCGATAAGTACCGAGTCAACCTCATCTACAATAGCATAGTTATGTTTGCGCTGCACTAAATCGGCAGCACTATTAGCCATATTATCGCGGAGGTAATCAAAACCAAATTCGTTATTTGTTCCAAAAGTAATATCGGCCAAATATGCTTGACGACGTTCATCTGAATTCGGGCGATGACGGTCGATACAATCCACACTTAATCCGTGAAACATGTAAAGAGGTCCCATCCATTCAGAGTCACGTTTTGACAAATAATCATTCACCGTTACAAGGTGTACACCATTACGAGTTAAAGCATTAAGAAAAACAGAAAGTGTTGCAACCAGTGTTTTTCCTTCACCAGTACCCATTTCGGCAATTTTACCTTTGTGAAGCACAGTACCACCAAAAAGTTGCACATCGTAATGCACCATTTCCCATTTAATAAGATTACCGCCAGCAGTCCATTCGTTTTTATAATGTGCTTTATCGCCAACAATAGTCACAAAATCGTGTTTTGCAGCCAAATCGCGGTCAAAATCGTTAGCAGTAACTATCACTTCGGAGTTTTCGGTCAATCGGCGAGCTGTATCCTTTACTATCGAAAATGCTTCAGGAAGCACTTCATCAAGAGCTTTTTCGAATTTTTCGGTAATTTCCTTTTCAAGTTTATCAATTTCGGAATATATTTTTTCCCTTAAATTGATTTCAGTATCCTCAATGGATGCTTTTAATTCCAAAATTCGAGCACGTTCGGCAGCTACATAATTTTGCACAAACAATTTTATTTCTTCTGTTTTAGCACGAAGTTCATCATTGCTCAGGTTTTTGATATTTTCGTAAGCCGCTTTTATACTAGCTACATAAGGTTCAATTTCCTTTAAGTCGCGTTGCGCCTTATTACCGAATAGTTTTTTTAGAATGTCGTTAAATCCCATATTAATTAGTTTGTAATGTTGTAAAGTTTGTAATGTTATAAAGTTAGTAAAATTGACCTTTACCAATTTTGTCAGTATTTTTAAAAAAGACTGACAAAGATAGTATTTTTAATTGTAAATATAAAGCAAAATCCCAAATAAAAAGGACTTGCATAAGTATGCAAAAAACGCTCCAAGATTATTGAAGCGTTTATGAATTTTTAAACCTCGATATTATGCTTAAATATCTTTAATCAGTGTTTTAGCACTTACAAAACGATCTACCGCATTCATTGATTGCGTTTTATGCCAGAAATCATCCAATACTACATTTTTATTTTCGAGAAAATGCTCTGTGCCAAATGATTCAATTTTCTCATATAAAATACTTACATTCAACTGATTAATATCAATGGCAGGTTGAAAGGTTTTGGTTCTATTAGTTTCGTTAAAAACCTCAACAAAAACTCCTGCTTCTACTAGCATTGAAACTAGCTGATTTACTAAGCGAATTGGGATTTTTTGCTCCAAAGCAATTTGATTCGACGATAGTGGTGGAAGTTGTTTTTCGAACTGTTTTACCACTAACCAGGCAATAAAAAGTGTCAGAAAATTTTTGTAACGAGTGCTTATATTTTTCGAATCGGCTTCATATTCAAAGTTTTGAATATTTTGAGACGCATACGAAATTTCGGCACCTAGCAAAACAATAAGACATGATATTTGCAACCAAAGCAACAATAATGGAATAGCCGCAAAACTACCATATACCACATCATAACGCGAAAGCAAGACCTGACCATTAATATATAACACTTGAAACAACTGAAAAGCAGAACCTGCTAACACCCCTGCAATAAGTGCATCTTTGAAATTTACTTTGGTATTGGGAATAACCAAATACATAATGGTAAAAATAATCCAGTTAACAAAGTATGGAGCTAATCGCACACTAAATTGAACAAAAGGACTCAAAATATCGTAAAATACGGTATTTCCGAGTATTGTATTGATATAAATGGACAAACCCGACGAAAGCACCATAAAAAATGGAATAATGAGCATGGCCGAAAAGTACATGGTAAACTGACTTACCACTTTTCGTGATTTTTTAACCTGCCAAATTCCGTTGAATGCCAATTCCACTTGAATAAAAAAGTTCATGACCGAAACTAGGAGAATTATTAAACCAATGCCAATAAAAACACCACCTTGCGTAGTTTCGAGGTAACGTTTTACAAATCCCATAACAGTAGGAATCATATTGGATTGTGCAAAAAACGACTCCTCCAATGATTTTTCGATTAATGCTTCCACACCAAAACCACGACCAATAGCCACTATTAACGCAAACATGGGCACTATGGCAAATAAAATGGAATAAGTGAGTGCGGATGCTTTGACATTGAGGCGTTCGGTAATAAATGCACGAATGGCCAACACCACAATTTTCACAAAACGATACATTAACCTTCGGGTTTTCGAAAGTTC
>CAYXQZ010000228.1:0-4749 GCA_964466415.1 uncultured Paludibacter sp. | reverse complement strand
TAAAAAAATGGGAAAAGTACTCATTATCGGTGCCGGAGGCGTAGGAACCGTTGTAGCTCACAAAGTGGCTCAAAATCCGGATGTATTTACTGAAATTATGTTGGCAAGTCGCACCAAATCGAAATGCGATGTGATAGCTGCTGATGTTAAAGAACGCTACGGCGTGGAAATAAAAACGGCTCAGGTTGATGCTGATAATGTGCCGGAACTGGTTACATTGCTTAATGCTTACAAGCCTGAATTGCTGATAAATGTGGCATTGCCTTATCAGGATTTAACCATTATGGACGCGTGCCTCGAAGCGGGTGTAAACTACATGGACACTGCTAATTACGAACCAAAAGATGAAGCTAAATTTGAATACAGCTGGCAATGGGCGTACAAAGAAAAGTTCGAAAAAGCTGGACTTACAGCCATTCTTGGTTGCGGTTTCGATCCAGGTGTGACAAGCATTTACACGGCTTATGCAGCCAAACATCATTTCGACGAAATTCATTACCTCGATATTGTAGATTGTAACGCGGGCGACCACGGAAAGGCTTTTGCCACCAATTTTAATCCCGAAATCAACATTCGCGAAGTATCGCAACGCGGTAAATATTGGGAAAATGGAGCATGGGTTGAAACTGAACCACACCAAATTCACCAACCACTCAATTATCCCGAAATTGGTCCAAAAGAATCGTACGTAATTTACCACGAAGAATTGGAATCGTTGGTTAAAAACTACCCAACCATTAAACGCGCCCGTTTTTGGATGACATTTGGTTTGGAATATTTAACGCATTTGCGTGTAATTCAGAATATTGGCATGGCGCGCATCGACGAAGTGGAATACAACGGAGTGAAAATTGTTCCTATTCAATTCCTAAAAGCTGTATTGCCAAATCCGGGCGACTTGGGCGAAAACTATACGGGTTGGACATCGATCGGTTGTCGGATTAAAGGCATTAAAGATGGCGTTGAAAAAACCTATTACGTGTACAATAATTGCAGTCACGAAGCTGCCTACAAAGAAACAGGCACGCAAGGCGTAAGCTATACCACTGGCGTTCCGGCTATGATTGGAGCCATGATGTTTATGAAAGGCCTTTGGAAAAAACCAGGTGTTTATAATGTGGAAGAATTCAATCCAGATCCATTTATGGAGCAACTAAACATTCACGGATTACCATGGGTAGAACTTCACAATATCGACCTCGAGTTATAATTTATCACTTGCAGGATTAGTATAAAAACATAAATAGAGCTGTTTCAAAACATAAATTTGGAACAGCTCAATTTTTTTATTAACCTATTGTGTTTGGTTGATTCCCAATTATTTAGTTATTTTTGTATTCATGATTTGGAATGCTAAAAATATTATTGCGTTTTTGTTGCTGACATTTAGTATGTCGGTTACTGCTGTCAATTATACCATAAGTGGCGTTATTAGCAACCAAAACTCTACCGAAACACTTATTTCGGCCTCGGTTTTCGACCAAAATTCACGCAAGGGAACTGTGAGTAATAACTACGGTTTTTATTCGCTTACTTTGCCACAAGGCAATGTGCAGTTGCATTATTCGTATGCTGGCTTTGCAAGTCAAATGCGCAGCTTTAGCCTACAAAGGGACACTAGCATTAACCTTGCTTTGTCGGAGTTTATTGAACTCAGCGAACTCACAGTTACTGCCAGTCAAAAGGAGTTAGGGGCACATGGTTCGCAAATGAGCGCCATTAATGTCCCCGTTCAACTTATTAAATCTGTACCAACGCTTTTTGGCGAGTCGGATGTGCTTAAATCGTTACAACTATTGCCCGGAGTACAAGCGGGAACCGAAGGTTCGTCGGGCTTTTATGTGCGTGGTGGTGGACCCGATGAGAATTTGTTTTTGCTCGATGGCGTTCCAGTATATAATGTGAATCATATAGCCGGGTTTTTCTCGGTTTTTAATACCGATGCTATCAAAAATGTGACACTTTACAAAGGAGGTTTTCCTGCTCGATTTGGAGGACGACTTTCGTCGGTGGTTGATATACGTATGAACGATGGAAATAGCAACAAGCTGCATGGAAATTTCTCGTTGGGACTTATTTCGTCAAAAATTAATTTAGAAGGACCCGTGGGAAAAAGTAAAAAAACGACTTTCAATTTTTCGGCAAGGCGGAGTTATTTCGATTTACTTACTAAGCCTGTACTACGTTTAATAAAATTTGAAGAAGGCTTCAGCATTGATGCAGGCTATTATTTTTACGATTTAAATGCCAAAATAACACACAAACTGAGTGAAAAGGACAAACTTTTTGTGAGTTTTTACAATGGTAGCGATAATATTCATTCGGAAATAAACGATAGCCGCTCGTACGACAATAATGTGACTGAGCAAGACAAAGTAAACATGAATTGGAACTGGGGAAACAGTATTGGTGTGGTTCGATGGAACCGTATGTTGACCAATAAGTTATTTGTAAATACATCGGGTACTTTTACCCAATACAATTTTAAAACCTTTATGGGGACCGAGTTCAACACATTGGTTATAAACCCAGCACAAGCTACACAACAAAAATACCAACTCGAATATACATCGGGAATTACCGATTATGGCTTTAAAACCGAGTTTGATTATGCTCCAGCGCCCGAACACGACATAAAATTTGGAACGGCTTTTACGCATCATATATTTAAACCAGGCATCTCTGTTGATAAATTAAAATCCGAAACTGAAATTCCAACAGCGCAAACCGACACGGTGTTTGGCAACAACGCCATTAATACGAACGAATTGATGTTTTATGCCGAAGACAATTGGAGCATAAACTCATTTCTGAAAGCCAATATTGGACTACATTTTGCCTCTTTTTTTGTACAAAATACAAGCTACCGTTCGTTGCAGCCACGTTTAAGCATGCGTGCCTTGCTTACCGAATCCTTATCAGTAAAAGCTGGTTTTGCAAGCATGCAGCAATTTGTACATTTGTTGGCTTACAATAATTTCAGTTTGCCCAACGATTTGTGGGTGCCAGCTACTGCAAGCGTAAAGCCCATGCAATCGGTACAATATTCGGTGGGTACTTTCTACAATTATAAAAACACAATTGATTTTTCGGTCGAAGCATATTTTAAAACCATGAGCAATTTGATTGAATATACCGATGGTGCAAGCTTTTTCGAATCATCGGCAGGTTGGGAACGCAAGATAGTGGCAGGCGATGGACGCGCTTATGGCTTGGAACTTTTGGCGCAAAAAACAGTTGGCAAAACTACCGGTTGGATAGGATATACATGGTCCAAAACCGAACGCATTTTTAATAGGCCAGGTCAAAAATTGAATGGAGGAAATCCTTTTCCAGCAAAGTACGACAGGCGGCATGACATAAGTTTGGTGGTTTCGCACAGGTTTGGACCCAAATTCGATTTGTCGGGTACAATTAAATACAGCTCAGGAAATTACGTAACACTTCCGTTGCAAAATTACAAAGGCTTTTCGGAGTTCGATAGCAAGTTGCCTTATTTTACGCGCCGAAACAATTATCAATTGCCCGATTATTTTAGGGTGGATGCTGGGTGTAATTTTCACAAGCAATTAAAATACGGACATCGAACATGGAATATCAGTATTTATAATGCTACGAATAGCATGAATCCGTTTTATTTATTTGTAAGAACCAATAAATACAACGATCCACTTACAGGCTTGGTCGTCTCAAAGCGAACTTTCAATAAAATCACTGTTTTTCCAATAATACCATCGGTAAGTTATAGTTATAAATTTTGATAAAACACTGTATGTATCTCAAAATTAAAATATTAGTTATTTCAATGTTGTTCTCCGTTTTTACATCCTGTATCAACGAAATCAACTTCGATGCGCAGCAATTGTCGAATAATTTGGTGTTGAATTGTTTGGTTTCGCCCGATTCGCTTGTGAAAGCTAACTTTACGAATAGCCGTTTCTTTTTAGAACCCGATGCCGATTTTGTGACGGTTAAAGACCTGGAAGTGAATCTTTATATCAATGGCATTTTTAAAGAAATGCTCAAACTAAAAGGAAGTAATTATGTTAGTACGTATCGCACAAAAGTGGGCGAGAGGGTTAAAATTACAGCTCGTAGGGTTGCTTCTGGCGCAACTATATCAGCTCAAACTTTGGTTCCAAGCATGGCTAGTTTGACTAGTATCGATTCGTCGAGAATAGCAACTTTCAATACTTATTTAACGCACGACACCATTGATAATCAGCAGAATAATCGGACCGACACCTTGGGGTATGTCCGGAATTTTAAGTTTGTTTTTGCTGTAAAATTATTGGATGATGCCGAAATTCAGAATTATTATCGCTTGTCAGCCACTATTCGTCAGACATATTCGGACGGTAAATCATCGTCGAAAAAGTTTGTACTTTATCCCGATGATGTTGTTTTCGACCGTATAGATGGAGCCGATGTTTTTGATGCAAATTCAAGTCGAAATTTCAATATATTTACCGATAGCACATTTAAAGGTCAGTATTATACGCTCAAAACAAGTGCAAAACTAGCACATCTGCTTCCAACGCCTTCGAAAATAAAATTTCCATCAGCTAACATGAGCAAAATTCCTGTTAAAACAGAACTAATTTTCGACCTTCAAGGTATTGACAGCGATTTTTTCGACTACCTGAAAACCGTAAAATACAATAACACCAGTTTGCAATACTTTTCGGAGCCAGTACAAGTATTTAACAATGTAACCAACGGAATAGGCTTGCTGGGCGGCTTAAGTCA
>CAYXQZ010000227.1:0-4775 GCA_964466415.1 uncultured Paludibacter sp. | reverse complement strand
GTTGCACCCGGTGCAAAACTCACTCATATTTCGGGGACTTTAACTGCTACTAACGGCATTACCCTCGAAAGCGATGCCAACAGCACAGCCACGTTAATGGATAGTTATAGTTCACCAACTATAAATGCAACTGTAAAACAGCACGTTACTTTAGGTCGTAACTGGTATTTGAGTTCACCTGTTTCGGCAGCCCCATTCGGCTGGTTAAATCGTGGTACAAGTGTTCAAGGATGGAACGAAGCAACCAAAGCATGGGTTCCGGTAACTTCGGGTACTTTGGTTAGAGGTAAAGGCTATGTTCAAGTTGCTACAACTATTGTTTCACCTGCATCCACTACCGGAACTACCGGTACTGTAGACGTAAACGGAACTACCAACTCGGGTGATGTGGCTATTACCGTTAGTCGTACTGAGGATGGTTTAAGTCGTGGCTTCAATTTGGTTGGTAATCCGTATCCATCGTACCTGAAATGGGGCACTGGCGAAAACGGCTTTTTAGCCGATGCTACCAACGATAGTATTAGCACCAGTTTTTGGTATCGTACCAAAAATAGTTCCGAAGCCTATGTATTTACAACGTATAATGGTTCAAGCCACTTGGTTGTTGGAGGCTCAACATTAAATAATAACGCACTTAACGAGTACATTCCTCCTATGCAAGCATTTTGGATTAGAGTTAGCGCAAATACAGATGTAACAACACATAATGTGGTTCTAAAATTCAAAAACAATATGCGTTTTCATGGTATTGGCGATAACAATAAATTTAAAGCACCCAAAAACGAAGAACGCAAACTTCTTCGTTTACAACTAGAAAATGGAAGTCAGTCCGACGAAGCCTTGATATACTTCGATGCCAATGCTGCCAATACCTTCGATAATTACGATTCGCCAAAAATGATGAATAACAGCAGCACTTTGCCCGATTTATACACTACTGCTGGTAGCGAACGCTTGGCAATAAACGGACTATACGATTTTGCTGACAATATGGAACTGCCACTTGGCTTTACGCTAAAAGCAGCAACCACCGGATTAACGCTAAAAGTATCCGAACTCAGTAACTTTGCAAGTGGAACAAAAGTATATTTGTTGGATAAAGAACAACATTCGCAAACTGAACTACTTCCAGCAACAGAATATACCTTCAATACCTCAGCATCGACTGTCAACAACGAAAGTCGTTTCATCCTACTATTCCGTGCCCCAAATACATCAACTGGGCTTGATAATACCCAAAAAAGCATTGCACAAGTATTTGTAAATGCTGCCAATCAGATTACGATTATTGCACCTGAAAAATCTACTTATGTTATTTATAATGCAATGGGACAGCAAGTAGAAAATGGTGTAACAACCGCCAAACAGCAAACAGTAAACTGCAACATAAACACAGGTGTTTATGTAGTGAAAGTTGCGAATGTATCAAAAAGAATAATTATTAAATAAAACTCAACCACAAAGGATACAAAGAAGACACAAAAAACACAAAACTTTGCGAATAAACTCTGTTTCCTTTGTGGTTAAAATAAAATATTATGGAAAAGAAAAAATATATCAAACCGCGAATCGAATGGATTCCTCTCGATAACGAAATATCACTTGCATTGGAATCTGCGCCTCCAGCGGGTCCAAGTGAAACATTAAATAGCTTTCAAAATCCGCTTAAACAGGAATTAGGTTTAGTTTAACAGTTTAGTTTTTTAAGGTTGAGTTTTCACCCACCCTGAGTTTTTATTAAAAAGACTTAGGGTGGGTGATTTTTTTGATAAAAACCTAAAATTGTTGAAAGATTTTTTCCACACCCCATTTATGTTAAAAAGAAAATTACTATTTTTGTAACTGAGATAAATAATTAACACTATAAACACAAAACAGAGAGCCATTTACGGAGAGCAAAACCTATTTTGCCAATTGCCTTTGATTAACCCGACTTACGATTATGCATTTTGTTTATCAATTCCCCTTGTTTACTGCTTTTCTGCGTGGCAATATGTCGCCTCTCAAACCGGAAAATGCTGCTGACTCTAACTTTAAACTGCGCTTACAGGAACAACTTACAGCTTCTGCATTCGACGAAGGATTGTATGTGCTGCGTTTCCCAAAA
Organism: uncultured Paludibacter sp.; assembly: GCA_964466415.1. Taxonomy (GTDB): domain Bacteria; phylum Bacteroidota; class Bacteroidia; order Bacteroidales; family Paludibacteraceae; genus Paludibacter. Next base: position 2,668 of record CAYXQZ010000227.1, on the reverse strand, counting down.
CCACAACATCCCAAACAGGAATATTACCGCAGGGCTTTGCTGAGCGAGACTTTTGCTTATTGCAACGAATTGCGCACCGAACTATTAGCCGAAACCAATCCTGATATCCGCGCTTATTACCGCGAAGTTATCCTTGACCGGCATTTAACCACCTGCCTGCAACAGTTGGGCGAAGAATCGGTTGCACGTAAGCTCACGTATGAGAAGGCCCTGAATCCCGCTGTGGATGTGAGTCAGGAGGAAAGCATCAATGCCTGGTGTTTTCAGTTGATGAAGGTGTGTCTTGCCAAATCCTATCTGGAGGTGCAGGATGTGCTGGCTGATGTGGTGGTGTATGCTATGACTGAAAAGGAACTTTACAGCACCTATTTGCAGGAACTAAAACCCATTTTTACTTTTCTACAAAAGCGGGATGCTGTACCTGAAGAAGCAAAACCAACGCAGCCTTATACCGAAAGGCCGGTTGTTAATACAATGGTGGCGTCGCCTGCCGAAGTACTGGCTATGGATTACCTGACCACCAAAGAAGTGGCTGCAATTTTAAAATCGGACACTCGAACTATTACCCGAAAATTAGAGAACAAGAAATTGAAAGGAGTAAAAGAGGGTGGAAAATGGCTGATTGAAAAGCATTGGTTCGAACAGTATATACGATCATTAAACCCAAAAACAAATTAATAATACCCACTATGAATACAAACAACCTGACGTTAAACGTGTTAAATTTCAGTCATGCCCGCAAGCGGCTTACTGTTACCATTAGTACCCGCGAAACGGTCGATAGTTTCCGGCTATCAACGCACGACTGCAAAGCACTTGCCGACGTATTTAATCATGCCGAAACATTGTATTGTGTTTTTGATGCGGCAGCGCCCGGCGATAAGCAAATAACCAATGCCACATTGCCTGCATGGTGCAAGGCGAGTGAACGTGCGTGGTCGTTTTCGTTTTTGAAGAAATACTACACCCGCATGCTGACCCATTATTTCAGGGAGAAAGGTTTTATTGCTACGAATAATTTTGTGTCCGATACCGAAGTGTGGATTTCGGACAAATCGGCTTATCCCGGCTGTAAGGGTTATCGTTCGTTTACACTGCGGGTACAAATAAACAGAACAAATTATCAGCCCGAATTATTAGTGGCTATGGGCGATGTAAAATCCGTGTTCGACAAGCCTCTGAGCGATGCCGCATTTTCGGAAATACCTGATTATCTGTTTAATCGTGTTGTTTATCAAAACAGGATATATTACAATTGGGATATGCCCGACAGGGTTCGCCGGCATTTGGATGAAGCCTATCCCTGTGTTAATTTCGGACTGCTACGGGCTATGAATATTGACCGTCCGGCACCCGAAAAGGGAAACAGGTACCTGAAATACAGCGATACAATAGAACAATTCCGAAAGAACTATCTGACTGATAAAGCACTACATCAACTACTGATACCCGAAACCAGCTGGAATACGGTATTGCCCTGCCGTTTGGACAATTCGCTGATAAAACAATTGCAATTTGGCGAAGGCACACACACCAACCCCATGCAAGGTATGCGGGAGTTTGGACCGAAAGAACTGATAGAGGAAGAAACGGTATTCTTTTTTATTCTGCACGCCGAAGACAAGCCATTGGCTGTAACTGTAAACGAATACCTGGCTGGCAGAAATCCGGAGTTTAAAGGTGGTTTAAATGGTTTCTTACGAATGAAATACAGCACGGAAGCCAACCGCAGTATCACGTTTCAGGATAAAAATAATCCACTGCCCGAAATACAGGAAAAATTAGCGTTACGCGAATTTGACCCTGCAAAACGCTATGTAGCTATCTATTTGTCACCTCACAGTAAATGGACGCAAAACAACCGTTTAAAAACCATTTATTACCATTTAAAAGAGATGTTGCTTGGCTATGGTGTGGTATCGCAAACCATCGAAGCCAATAAGCTCTGGTCGGTTGGCAGGGAAATCGCGAAAGAAGGAAATACAGAAAAGGCAGTAATAAAATCCGGCTTTCAGTATAGTTTACCCAATATTTTAGTAGCCATCAGTGCCAAACTCGGTGCTACGCCTTGGTGCTTCGAAACGCAGGAGCACGAAGAACTCGTGATAGGAATAAGCGCCTACAAAAGTCGCGACCTGGATAAAAAGTATGTGGGCAGTGCATTTAGTTTTACGAACGAGGGACGCTTTCAGGGCTTTAATTGTTTCCGTAATAACCAGATAAACGAACTTGCGGGCTCCATTGCATTGGCTGTAAAAGAGTTTTGCAGCCGAAAACAAAAGCCGGAGCGGTTGGTGATTCACTTTTACAAACGACTAAACAAGCGCGAACTAAAACCGATTGAACAAATGCTGTCCCGATTGGGGATGGATATTCCGGTAGTGGTTGTGTCGGCAAACAAAGGCTATTCCGACGATTTGATAGGTTTTGACAGCAGTCGTGAAGATAAAATGCCCCTTTCGGGCACTTATTTGTCGCTTACTTACGGTCAGTATTTGCTTTACAACAATCAGTTGCAGACAGGTGCCGAAAAAATCAATCCGCGCGAAGGCTATCCTTTCCCGCTTAAGATAACGATACAGAAATTTGCGGCAGGTAGCGAAGAATTAGCGATGCTGAGTCCGGCAGAAGAAAATCAGCTACTGCTTCAGGTATGTCGGTTTAGTCA
>CAYXQZ010000226.1:0-4792 GCA_964466415.1 uncultured Paludibacter sp. | reverse complement strand
AATACCACAATTAGATAAGCAATAATGAAATTATTTCTCATAGATTATTTTTTGAGAGTAATTTTAAAAGCTATTGTTTCAGAATTAGGCAGGTTTGTTGGTTTTGAAATAACCAAAGCATCTTTGGATTGTTTCCATACTAATTTTTCGGAACTACCCAATATTTTTACAGATGCAATTGCTTTATTGGCAAGTTTTGAATTTTTGCCAAAAGATGATAGGCAAATTTCGCCAGTTGGTTTAGCCATGCAGAAAGCATAAATATCATTACCTTTTGAAGTAAAACGAAAATCTGTTTCTGTGTAAGGCTTTTTCCGCACATCACTTATTCCGCCCCATTTCCAAGCATCTTTTTTCTCAACTACCGAAGGACCTTCTCCATAAACTTTCCAAGGACGTGAGCCAAAAATACCTTCACCATTAACTGAATTCCAGGAGGCGATATCTTCAAGAATATTGAGCACATCCGGTTCCAAATCACCTTCAGGTGTTTGAACTACGTTAATTAGTAAATTCCCGTTTTTACTAACAATATCAACTAACATTTGAATTATTTCACTTCCGGATTTATATTTCTGGCCTGTTCTATAATACCAATCGCCAATAGATGTATCAGTTTGCCACGGATATGAAGTTATTGAGTCAGTAAGTCCTCGTTCAATATCCAATACCCACATTGGGTTAGATGATCCGCCTTTACAATTGTAAACTGCCTCCAACTTACCCTTGTTCTGATCCATATTATCGTTGTAGAAATGAGAAACCATTTGTCGTCCAACCGAATCAAAAGGGAAATGACTATCGGAATACAATAAGTCCGGATGATAGTTATCAATAAGTTCACTAATTGATTTCAGCCAGTTTTGCTGATTTTCAGGATTGTTTGTTAGCCACTGATTGTCATCGGGTGCAGCTTTCTTGTGGTACAAATCCTGATTAATAGGGTCATTCCCGTCATAAGGAACGCCAGCGAGTTCTCCAGCCTTATCAGTTCCATGACTGGTTTGAAACCATGTATAACTGGCTGCTAAATGTTCTGATACGCCAAAACGCAAGCCTTCTTTTCGAGCAGCTGCCTGAAAAAGTCCAACAATATCTTTTTTTGGACCCATATTCACAGAATTCCAACGGTGAATTTTTGAATTCCACAGAAAGAAATTATCGTGATGTGTTGCCATACTTACAAAGTATTTGGCACCTACACGTTTGTACAACGCCATTAACTGTTCGGGATTGAATCGCTCGGCTTTCCACAACGGAATAATGTCTTTGTAACCAAATTTTGAGGGGTGACCATAATGGTCTAAGTGGTAGAGAGCTTGTTTTTGAGGCTTGCCTGTATAGGTTTTGGTGTATTTGTCATATCTATCAAAATCATAAAGGTTTTTTGCATACCAGTCGCCCTGACGTGGAACGGCTTGTGGACCCCAATGTGCCCATATACCAAATTTGGCATCTCGAAACCAGTCGGGGCATTTGTAATTTTGTTTGAATGACTCAAAAGTCGGTTCGAACGATTTTGAAGAATGATTTTCTTCTTTGTTTTTTTGTGCAAATGCAGAAATTGTTGCTACAAATACGATTATCAATGTGCTGATTTTTATTAACTTGTTTTTCATTTCGAGTATTAATTTTATTTTTGCTTTATAATACAACTAGTTTTTGAATTGATCTTTGACCTGATTGAGATACTACCTCAATCAAATATATTCCCTTTGAAAATGATGAAGTGTTGATTTGCTGAACCTTTGAATAAATTGTTTTGTTGAATATCAAATTCATTGCAGTGTCGTAAATTCGCACAATATGACGACCATCATCGTTGAAATTCAGATTGACAATGTCTTTTGTCGGATTAGGGAAGATATCAAACTTTGGAAGTGTTTTGATTTCAGATACTCCAGTAGTGACTATTGCTTTAGTAGGTAATGTTGTTCCAAATTCTTTAGCTCCAACAATGGCACTTACTTTGTAAAATTGTTGTCCCTCAATACCATCATTATCGGAAAAAGTAGACGATGTGATAGGTTCGCTATTCACCAACATATAAGTTCCATCAACTCCTGTTAGGGATTTATATAAGTTGTAACCAGTTGCATTTGAAACCTGAGACCATGATAAATTTACAGTTGAATTAGCCACATTAGCAATTAGCTGAACAGGAGTTTTCGAATCATCAAGAGTCCATTCGGAAAGTGGTTTTAATGTTGGCATTACTGTCGGCTCTGTATCTGTAGAAGAATTGAATGGCACCAACCATACTGCCAAACGAATGTCAGAACTGTCTTTGATGTTTACCACCAACTTACGATAACCTGTATTCGCATTTTGACCACTTGCCATTATCGGTTTCGATTGCGTAAGTGCTTCGGCATTCATTACTGTGAATTTTACATCGGCAGGCGAAAGTAAATAGGCAACCATTTTTTTAGACCCTTGCGTAAAGATTGCTTTTCGACCACTTGCATCAATGCTAATAGCCGCCTTGGTATGCATAAAACTATATACATCTGCTGCACCGCGGGTATGTATTTCGTCTTGAACCAACAAGGTTTGAGCTGCTTTGTCGAGCATAATTCCTCTTTGTAAAGCATAAACATGATATTTGTAGGTCGAGCTCATTTCGGCAACAGCAAACGATTTTTGCCCCGATGACTCATTGCGGATAATCTTTTCCCAAGCAAACGATTGATCGATGGCTGTACCTGGATTTATTACTAAAGTATTCTGTCCTTCGGCTCTTTTTCTATAAGTTGTTTGTTTGGCTCCATAGCCGGAAATGCTGTAATTGTCCCCACCAATATCTCGTATCCATCGTTCACCAAAGGCATCGAAAACGAAATTGCCAATATCCAGTGCAGCATGCCAATCGGTATTTTGACCAGCTTTGAAACCCACAAAACATGAATTAAGATCCATTCCTGTTTTTGAGCTATTAAACATATTATTACGTGCATAAAATAGCTCAGCCCCCTCTACATAATAATCCTGTGGATTTACACTTTGAGAAAGATTTGTGGAATTGGTCTGAAATTCAGCATTATAGTTTGCTAAGGTCATTTCGCTAAATCTCCAATTTGTGCTGTAAAAATAATTTCCTAAATCGGTTTGATTATTCAACTGAGCTGGTTGCAAAACAATTTCCGGCACATAAGCTAAACCCGATGATGGGTCACCGTCATCAGCTATATTAAACTGACCTTTTGGACCATTTTGATGTAAAACGTAATATCCGGAATTTTTGAATCCTTCGCAGTTGCGTAATCCAAAATCAGTTCCAATAGTATTCATCAAGGTTGAATTTCCATAACCTTCCAGTCGCATCATCCAATAATAGTATCCTATACCTTCGAACCAACCTCCGCCTGGATTTAATCGTGTATATGCCAGAGGAATAGACTTGAAATAAAACTCAAGTATTTGACCAGCAATATCACGATAATTGTATTTTGCATCTGTCGGCTCGTTCCAAATAGCAAAAGCCGCTAAAAGTGCCGAAGAGTTATTTATCATATTCCAATTAGTGGATTCAGCATGCCAAATATCTGCTGTTTTAAAGTCGGTTAGAAGAATATTTAAGCCTTTCTGAACTAATGTTTGTTTTACAAAAAGTCTTTGCTCCTCCGTTAGCTTGTCGTACATTAAACTATAAGCCATTCCTATTTGATATGCCATTGCCGGAACATCGAGCGAGTTCGTTGTTCCCCAGTTGGGTGCATTGCAAACAGCCATAAGTTCAGCCAATGCCTTGGTGAAAATCGCATCGATATCAGTCTGATTATTTGCCAATGCCGAAGCTATGGAAAGCGTTTTGAGCCATTCTCCTTCTGCTGTTGTGCGGGTAGCTCCTTTTGAGTAATCACGTATGGGTGCAGTGAAAAGTGCATTTGATTTGGCATTATCCACCAATTTATTCACCGATGTATTTATCCATGCCGGCGTTCTACTTTGTGCAAACTGCAATTTATCTTGATTGAAAAGCACGTGTGGATGTATTTTAGATGTGGTGCTTGCATCGAGTTTACTTAAAATTTCTTCTTTGCCGGGATAAATAAAGATAGTAGCCAGTTTAGTGTTTACTCCACCTTTGCCATCCGACATTTTGAATTTGAAAGAATCCCAGCCTTCTGCTTCTTGATTGGGCATGTAACTAAAACTACCATTTGCATTAAGTTGTAATACTCCTTTTGTTGGAGACGACATAACTGAATAATTTATAACATCTCCATCCACATCTTGTACACCAAAAATCGAGAAATTAGAGATTGTATTCTTCTTTACTCTGAAAAAATTACTTGTAGCCCTATAATAGTAATTATTGTAAACTGGAGTTATGTAATCTGGTTTATGGTTTGTAGTTTTAATGTCAAAATTGATTATCAACTTGCCAGAAGCCATTGTCAACTCAATATTGTCAGTTCCTTTAAAATTTAATTTCGGGTCGTACCTTAGGTTTCCTTTGGAATCGATATTGACTTTTCCGTTTACAGGAAGTTTAGATACAGTGAAACTTACATCACTAACCTGACTAACCTTGGCTCTAAGACTTTGGTCTTGATATCCAACGAACTGTAATTGTGAATACGATTGTATTGAAATTAACATTAACAGCAGCAAAATGTGTGTTTTTTTCATGTGTGCTTTTTTATTTTTTAAATGGGGTTTTGCATTTTAGGTTTACTTAAGTAGTTTTAACTATGCTAATAATTGCTAAATTCAATGCTTCTACAATCAGGCAACTTGAAACAGCTCCGGCATCGAGTACTCCGATGGAACGTTCGCCCAATCGTGC
>CAYXQZ010000225.1:0-4813 GCA_964466415.1 uncultured Paludibacter sp. | reverse complement strand
TTTTTTCGAAAACAAAGACATCTAGTTGGCTGGTAATAAAGGACTATGGTATAAGTAAATAGTTCCAAAATTTATTTGCAAAGATATATAATTAATTTAATACCATGCTTGTCGCTTTAAAAATTAGAATAGTAAGTGTAGGTTAAATGTATTGCGAAATGCCTTTGTTGATATTATACTATTTTGACTCAGATCGTTTATTTCTTCAATTCTTTAATCTGTTTTTTAGCATACTTTATCAGTTATTCCTATTACTTATACAATTACATGAAAAAAACAAAGCGTTATCCATTTTTAAATCTGGACAACGCTTTAAATTACAAACACTATTTTTAGGCAATTTACATAGGTGTATCACCAATACTGCTATTATCTTTTTCTTTTTGGTCGTCGTTGCTAATTGTTTTCTTAACCTTTTTAACTTGTGCACCCATATTACCAATGCGATACGAAACATTCATTCTAAACTCTGTGTTTTTAGTTAAATGTATGTCTGTTTCCTGATCGAAAGTTTTAGCTCCTGTAGTTTTATTTACAGCATTTGTTGTGATAACAATATGTGATACAGGCAAATAAATTCCACTTAACGAGACATTAAGACGTTTCTTCAAGAATTCCTTCGACAAAGCACCATAGCTAAAATAGAAAGCAGATTGTCCTCCTTGCAACGTGATTTGCGGTAAACTTCCGCCGCCACCAAAACTAAATTTAAAGTCCTTAGGCATGGTTACAGTACCTCCTAAATACAAACGTCCGGTAAAACCTTTGTTCGAACTATTAATAGCTTCACTCTGTAGATTTACGTAATTTACGCTTGCATTGGTATACAAATTTAACCATTTAATGCCTCTATAACTACCAAAAACATTCACTCCTAATTGATTTTTCTGTCCAATATTGCCATACGTAATCTCTTGAGTTGTACCGCCGGGTTTAATAAATGAATATTGCTCTATGCCATTATTCACAAAAGTATAAGCCAATTCAGCATTCAAATTGTATTTGGCAGCAAAACTGCTAAACCCAAGGGTTATGTTGTGGCTGTTTTCAGGGTCGAGCTCAGGATTTCCGTACGATATATATTTGGGGTCACGTCTATCCACATAAGGATTCAGAAATGCAATACTTGGACGTTGAATGCGTTTGTTATATCCTAGCTTCATCGATTTCATATCGGTGATTCTGTATGTAATAATTGCAGATGGCACCAAAGCAGGATAATCGAGGTTAAAATTGCGGTTCGTATCTTCGAAAACTGCTTTTAACCAAGTTTGTTCGAAACGCAAACCCGTTTTTAAACTCCATTTCTTTATGTTTCCTGTATAACTGGCATAAGCTCCCAAAATATCCTGATTATTACTAAAAGTGCTAACACTATCGGCCGAAATAGTATTTGTAAAAGGAGGCATCGTGAAATTAAAATATTCGTATTGCTCATCAATATTACTGGCATTCAATCTGCGAATGTATTTTGTTCCCATTTCTACCGTATGACCTTTGGCTACGGGTTTTGAATAGTCTAATTGAAAAGTATGTTCGTTGGTGGAAGCAATATTGGTACTCAATATATTTTTGGCAAGTCCAAGTTGAGGTACTGTAACCACATCAAGCATATTCGAAGCTGCATAGCTACTATTGTTAGGAGTGTTGCTTAATTTATACGAGAAAGTAAGTAATTCGCCCTTTGTTTTAAACGACCGTTGATAATCGAGACCAAAATCGGTTGAACCCCAGCTTTGCTTTTGAATACTATTTTGTGTGTACGAAAAAACTTTATTTCCACCAGCAAAATCTTCCGAAACAGCCTCGGTTTCATTCTCCGGACGACCAAAGCGACGATTAAAAGAGAATGTAAACAAATTCATAGTGTCCAATTCGTAAGTAAGTTGTCCACTTCCAAACTGCATAGGAGTTTTATTATTAACGGTGGCTACTTGTTTGCTAAAATCGTATGGTGCACCAGCTAAATAATTCTTTCGCTCAGTTGTAGTAGTTACAGGTATTTGTTTGAAAATATTATAGTTGTAATTGCCCGAAAATCCAATTTTACCTTGTTGAATGGTTAGGTTTAAACCACCACCAATGGACCCACGAGTAGAAGCTTGTGTATTGGCACTTGCCGAAAAACCTTTAGCTCCTGTATTTTGTATGGTAACAAAATTGATAATTCCGCCTACTCCTTCGGCATCATATTTGGCGCCAGGTTGCGTTATAACTTCTATGTTTTTAACCATATTCGAAGGCATACTTTTCAGCAACATGCCCGGATTAACGCTAAACATATTCGTTGGCTTGCCATTCAAAAAGAATTTAAAGCTTGAAGAGCCATTCAATTGTATATTATCCTGACCATCAACAGTTACCATGGGTACTTTGCGAAGCATATCGAGCACAGTAGATGATTTCGATTCAGGGTCCTGCTCGGCATCGTAGGTTATTTTATCGGCTTCTACTTTAATAAGTGGTTTTGTTGCTACCACACTCAAGTCTTTGAGCGCCTGACTGCTAGCTGTAAGACCAATTTTTCCGAGTTGTACTTGCTTGTCAGCAGCATCAACAGTAAAACTCCGAGTGGCAATATTTTTTCCAACGCTCGAAATTAGCAGAATATATTTTCCAGGAGTTTTTAATTCGCCTACAAAATTACCATCTATATCACTAGCAAACCTACTAATTACTTGTTGTGGATTTTTTTCAAACACTATGGAGCAAGTAGCATAAGGCATTGTTTCGGAAGTAATTGAATCAATGGCTTGGCCTTTTATTGTAAATTTAGCATTTACACTTTGAGCTTGTAATACAAAAGGCAAAATAAAACCGAAAACTAATATTATTTTTCTCATTATTTGTTGTGTTTTAAATTAAACATAATTATAGGGCACAAAAATAAATGAAATATTTGTAATAATGCGCATATTTCGATAATTATTTATTATTTATCGATAAATATCTTATTTTTCAATATTATTTTCGGGTAAACTAAACTGCATTGCCACCGAACAGAAATTATTTTCGGGCTTTGCCAGTGAGTTCTTTAATGGATAGTTTTAGGACTTTTACAGAGTCAAACGCATTTTTTATATAGGCAGCCCCTTCTTGCATGTAATTGGCTGAATATTTTTCTAAAATAAGCATCAGTGCTTCCAGTTTTTCATCGCCCTCAATCTCGGTAACAATTCCATAAGCAATTGCACTTTCGTACTTAGTTCCAAACTGAGCTGGCAATACATTCGTTCGGCCAACCACACAAAACGAAGCTCGATTGTTTATTCTCAGGTGTTCTAATTTTGACCCTTCTAAGGCACAATGGAAATAAATCACATGATTTTTAAACGCAAAATTAAGAGGAATACCATATCCTTCAGCATTTGATGTACTCATAGACAGAACACCAAATTCTCCATTTTGCAAAATCGCAATTGCTTCACTTTCAGTAATCTTTCTATCTTCTCTACGCATTGTTTTGTTTTATTTCAAATTATTTTAAAAACACAAAATTCATCTTATAAACCGCAAATGGAACATTCCGCTTAATATAGATTGCGTGTTAATGGGGAAGCGGTGAACAGTATAATCAACCTGATTTTGATATAATATTCTTTTAATGTATAATAATAAAATCTGCTGATTCTTATGCTTTTTTTCATTCGAACAGCTAGTGATTTATGCCGACTAGGTATTTGTAAATTTAATTTTTAAAACAAACCAGAGAGCTTCTTACAGGTATTTTTTCTATCAACATCAATCATATCAGAAACTCCGAACTTAACAAATTTATTCACCAAACTTTCCACTCCATTTTTAATCTTAAAGTTCATCTCTTCTTTGTATAAAGGGATCATAGAATATAAACGCACTTTTTTCTTATCTGTGACAATTTCCATAAATTCCTTTGGCAAAGTCACACTTGGCAAAAGAATTATACCAACAAAAGAATTATTTGAAGACATTGATTCTGATTGGGAGCCATTGGTTATTGTATGCCCATAACCAAACCAGGTAGAATTTACATGTGGATAGCGAGCTAAGGTTTTTAATTTACGAATTGGCCAATAATTATCTTCATTTTTAAACGCCTCGGAATTCAATTGCCAATTGCTTGGTAATAATGTCACTATCTCCAAATAACATTCATTTTTGTTGGCATCTGGAACTTTCATTGGATAACTACTCATTCCTGAAGTAACTAATATATAATAATCCCTTTCTTTGTTTGGCATAACTATATATATGTCAATATGAATGCTATCAGAAACGATTTCATGCATTACCACAATATCATCATCGCTAAAGTATTTTGACAAATGAGAGCCAATTAAATTTATCGAAGAATCAGAATTAACATCAGCCACTTTTGGTTTATCACTATTTATAGACGAATTGTCCGACGATAATTGATTTTTTCTTTGTGAATCTTGCGACATCGCAACATGGTTTAAGAAAATACTTAGAATTAATAAAAATAGAAATTTGTTCATAAGTTGATTTGTAAGATTTAATATTGATGTTGTCACGAGTCTGCGCTTAACCCAAACTTTCTCCAAAAATAGTCAAAATTTCGTTTGTTTGATTTCGTGGGTGCACAAATTTCAATTAAATTTTTTCTCAGCTCTCAGTAGCGTAAAATTTCGCGCTTGACGCTGAGAATTCTTTATATACGGACGTAGAAAATCTAACATTGGCTTATAATATCTAACAAATAATTTTCCAATTTAAAACGCCTGCATATCAACTAAGCGTTTGTAATAGCCGTTAAGCTTAATTAGTTCGTTGTGTTTACCACGCTCTACAATGCGGCCTTCGTGCAGCAAAC
>CAYXQZ010000224.1:0-4829 GCA_964466415.1 uncultured Paludibacter sp. | reverse complement strand
ATTTTGTGCATTGGTAATCTGATTATAATTGTAATCAATTACTAAATCGTTGAAATCATAATCGCCTTTGTTTGGCCACAAATCTTCGAAAGCCAAAGTGCCTACCTGATTCTTGCCCGGATAATAGTTGTTGAATGCTTTGTTTTTGTCATTAGGATATTCGTCGCGACTATCAGTAACTCCATCATCATCAGTGTCTTTTGGTGTATCTATTGGTTTGTAATTTTCGGTTTTTACTGCTGTGTAAGGTGTAACTGTTGAGTAGAAAACAGCATCGTTAAAATCATCATCAGAGCTTTGTTCACGTTGCAAATCTTCAAACCCAATCAATAATAATTTTCGTTTTGTATCGTTCAGAATTACATTGTGTTTTTTCTTATCCAACGCTACTTCAGGGTTAAATCGTTTGTCCGAATAGTAAGTTCCGTAACCTGCACCAATTCTTGAACCACCAAATCCATTTGCAGTTAAAAACCATGCTATTGTTGTGCCTGAAGGAAAACGAGTTGTGTATTTTAATGTAACAGGATCTAAATAAAGCAATTGTACTTTATTTCCCGATACTAAGCCCCCACCTAAATTTACTAGCGAAATATTAGGATAAACGATAGTTGCATCAGTAATTCCGCTTTTCGTTGTTGGCGCTTTGTCGTTTTGATGCGTGTAGTACCCAAGTGTATTTAAAAATCCAGCACCTTCGTGCACAAATGTAATCCATACTTCGGCATCTTCAATCAAAACTATATTTCCTTCATCTGTTGTAGTTAAATACTCGGGATGCGATACTGGAAGTTTAATTCTCTCCGGCAAGGATGCATTTATGTCATTTAAAAATTCATTATCAATCACATCGTTTGTTGGCCACAAATATTTGGGTGTCCCATCGTTTTTCCAAGTACCTAAAATATAATATCCATTGTCTTTTGTTGGGTTAGGTAGAGGAGCAGCTCCTGAATTTGAAATTACTTTTTTGGCTGCCGATTGAATTAATGTACCTCCAATGGTAATATTGACTTCGTTGGATGATAATTTGTATTGCTGAAAAGTTGGCAATCCAATTTGATTAACCAAAACATGTAAACTATCAACGGTTGTAGCAGGTGCCAATTCACAATTTAATTTACCTTCGCTGTTTGTTAATCCTTTAAACATCAGATAGTCAGTGCTGTTAGCAATTAAACTGCCATCTGCATTTAAAGGATTTTTTGAATATAACTCCACAAATACGCCACCAAATGGTTGATTGGCAGTATTTAGCGTAGTCACATTTACTTTTACTTGCTTGGTAGTTTTAAATTCGAAATTTGCAAAGTTTAATTTGCTATTAATGTCATTAAATTTTTCATCCATACACGAAGTAAGAATCAAACTAAGTATTGACATAAATACTAAGGCAGTTTTTGAACTCATTGTTTTCATTTTATTTGTTGTTTAAATTTATTATTGTTTTTAATTTGAAATCAGACAGTTTATAAATAATCAATGCCTGTGCCAAAACATTAATAAATTGATAATTAAACATATATGAAAATTTTGTTATGCTAAAATGTATTTGATTTAAAAGAAAACTATTCGAAAACGAAGAGCTAGCTTAGTTTAATATCAAATTTTTGCAAACGTCTGTAAAGTGCATTCCATTCAATATTAAGTAGTCGGGCTGCTTCCGATTTATTATTGTTCGAAACTTCAAGTGCTTTCAAAATAGTTTTCCGTTCAATTTCTTCTAAATTATAGGTGTCGAAGCAAAATTCTTTTTTATCAACAGATCCAAATGTGTTCATAAGCGAGAAACTTTCAACACGCATAGTGTCGTCGGAGCAAAGTATTACTGCACGTTCCATTATATTGCGTAATTCGCGGATATTTCCTGGGAAATTGTAATTAGCTAATAACTCAAATACCTGAGGTTGAATACGATTGATGTTTTTACCCATTTTTTTCGAAAACATATCCACAAAATATTTCACCAGTTCAGGTATGTCGCTTTTACGTTCGCGCAATGGAGGCAAATAGATTATGAATGTACCAACTCGGTGAAATAAATCCAGCCGGAATTCTTTTCCTGCCGATATTACTTCGATTGGTTTATTGGTTGCAGCCATAATACGAATATCAAAACAGCTCGAATTTTGAGTTCCTACTTTGTTGTAAGTTCTGTCCTCAAGTACACGTAGCAATTTAACCTGTAAGTTAGGTGTCATTTCACCAATTTCGTCCAAAAAGAGAGTTCCTTTGTTAGCAGTTTCGAACCAACCAGCTTTATCCGAAATGGCTCCTGTAAAACTGCCTTTTTTATGTCCGAAAAACTCGCTTTCGAATAAGTTTTCGGGGATAGCCGACATGTTTACTGCTCCAAAAAATTCGTCTTTGCGTTTGCTCAAATTATGAATACCACGCGCAACTAATTCCTTGCCAGTTCCACTTTCGCCTAATATAAGTACCGAAGTGTCAGGCGTTTGTGCTACCATGCGCATTTGGTTTTTGGTGTCGGCAATAATTTTTGAACTACCTATCATTTCTACGCCAAATTCGCTATCGACTAACTTTTTCAGTTGTGTGTTTTTATTCAATTCCGAATGATAACTCTTTTTCAATTCGGAATATTTGCGTGTTTTTTCGATGGACATCCATATATCGGCAGGTGTAAATGGTTTTTTAAAATAGTCCACCGCACCACGACGTAATGCTTCAATCACAGTGTTCATATCGCCTGAATCACTTATCATAATCACCTCAACCTGAGGGTACTCTGCCTTGATTCGTGCCAATACTTCGAGTCCATCCATTTCGGGCAAACGGTAATCGCAAATCACATAATCAATGCGGTTTGCTTTTAATGCCTGAAAACCAGCCGATGGCGTTTCAACAGTAAATACATTAAAACGCTCTTTGAGAATCGACGATGATAATCTACGATAAATAGGATCGTCGTCGATAATCAGTATGTTTAGCATTATTTCTTCCATGATTAACAATTTTTTTCGATAGGTAATTCAATTACAAATGTGGAGCCTTTGCCAATCACACTTTCCACTTTAATTATTCCATTGTTTTTTTCAACAAACTCTTTTACAATCATTAAGCCCAAACCTGTACCTTGCTCATTATTTGTACCAGTGCTAGTAAAATGTTCGTTTTGTTCAAATATTTTCTTAATTGTTTCCTCTGCCATTCCTACGCCCGAATCGATAATTTCGATTTGGAGTTTGCAATCGGTGCGTTTTGTTCTTACCCAAATACTTCCATTGCTGTTTGTGAATTTAATTGCATTTGATATTAAATTTCGGATTACGGTATGAATCGATACCTCATCGCACCAAGCAATGGCATTTTCGTCGGAATCAAAATGGATACTTATATTTTTGTTTTCGGCATTGGCATTTAATAGCTGTATACAACTCGAAACAATAACATATACATTGGATTCGGTAGGGTGCATTTCAAACTTATCGCTTTTCACTCTTGACCATTGTAATAAGCTAGTTAATAATGTACTAGTTTCTTTGGTGCGCTCTTTTAAATGATGAATTATTTCTTTAAAATCTTCGCTTGTGGGGTCAAAATAGCCCTGCTCAATGGCATCTACCGTTTGCAAAATACCCGAAAGCGGCGAACGAATATCATGAGCGATAATGGAATACAATTTATCTCGTTGCTTATTCATTTTCAGCACTTCATTTTTCGAATCAAACAAATCTAAATGCGTTTTTACGCGCACATGTAGCTCTTCGCTCTTAAAAGGTTTAGTTATATAATCCACTCCACCTTTTTGAAATCCTTTTACCAGGTCTTCGGTTAATGTGTTGGCTGTTAGGAATATGATTGGAATTTCAGCCCATTTTTCGTTTTTCTTAATTTCCTCGCAAACTTCGTAACCATCCATATCGGGCATGCTAATATCTAGTAGTATTAACGATGGAATTTCTCTTTCAATTTGCTCTATTCCTTCTTGTCCACTTTCGGAAGTGCGTGTTTGATATCCAAAACCTTCGAGAATTTTCGAAGTTAATAAAAGATTCATTGGATTGTCGTCGATAATTAAAATTATCTTTTCATTATTGTCAGTCATAGTGCTAATTATTAATTGTTTAGAGTTTTTTAAAATTAAATGCTAATAAACTTACCAATTGTTTCTTTCAGTTTGGCCGAGTCAATGGGTTTGGTCAAAAACTCATCCATACCTGAGTTTAAACATTTTTCCCGTTCTTCTTTGAGTGCTCCTGCAGTTAAACCTACTACAATAGTATGTTTGCCTGTACATTTTTCATGTTTTCGAATGGCTCTAGTGGCTTCATTGCCGTCCATTTCGGGCATTTGTACATCCATAAATACAATATCAAAATCGTTTTCGATAACGTAATTCAAAGCAATTTTTCCGTTAACAGCTTCGGTTATCTCTACTTCAGGAACAATATTTCCAATCATTGCTTTTGCCAACATCATATTAAAAACATCATCATCGGCTACTAATATTTTTGATTTTTTCTCCATTTTAGGTGTTTCTTTTATAGGTTCTGTTATTTCATTTTTTTGATTTCTCTCAACGTTTATAGCTGATAAATAATTAAATACTTCATCGTATCGTAATGGTTTTTCAATTAAGAATTTTATCCCCATCTGTTCGCATTCGTTGTGAAATGTAAAGTCGTCGGTAGCTGCATGCAACAATAGGAAATTTTGTGAATCAACGGTAATATTTAATTTTTTACAAATTAATTTTATCGATTCAATGCCATTTGCATTATGTGTAAAATTATCTACAATTATTAGATCAAATGCATTGGTCATTTGGAGTATAAATACTGCTTCCGAAGCACTTTCGCATATTA
>CAYXQZ010000223.1:0-4891 GCA_964466415.1 uncultured Paludibacter sp. | reverse complement strand
AAAATTACTTTATTAAAATCAATACTGCTCGCTATAGTAATAGCTTGGAGCGGGAATAGTTGGGCTGGTACAAAATACTTTGGTGGAACTGGTACTTGGACTGGTTCTGTTTGGAGTACAACAAATGCTGCTCCTTATACTACTGCCTGGGTTAGTGGAGATGCAGCAGTATTTAATGTTGCAAGTAGTACTATAACTGGTGCTGCAACTGCATTTTCAGGCATTACCGCCAATGAAAGTGTTACTGTTACAGCATCTAGTACTATTACAACTGGTGGAACAGTTGCCACTATAACTGTAGCGAGTGGTAAAACATTTAATTTTGGAAGCCAAGCAATTTCAACAGCTGCTGGTACTGGTTTTATTAAGGAAGGAGCAGGAATTTTATCGCTTGCTGGAGGAACTTACCCAGGTGGTTTTACGCTCAATACTGGAATGGTAGTTGTAGGCGGGGTTAATGCATTGGGTACAGGTGCTTTAATTATTAATGGTGGCACTTTAGCAGCCAGTGCTACACGTGATTTAACTGGAAAATACACAGGTGGTATTACAATTGGTGGGGATTTCACCATAGGGTCAGGAACTACACCTGCTGTAGCCGCTTCAAACATCACATTTACCAACAATATGGCATTGGGTGGTGTAACACGCACTATTACCATTGGAGGTACAGGCACATATAGTTTGGGTGGAATAATTAGCAATGGAGGATTAACTATAAATAATACTGCTGCAGGGATCATTACATTAGGAGGAGCAAATATTTATACTGGTGGGACAACAATTTCAGGAGGTACTTTACAATTGGGTGCAGCTGGTGTTTTAGCTGATGCCGGAAATATTACTTTAAATGGTGGCACATTGAAAACAGGTGCTACTACTGGCTTTACAGAAACAGCAGGAACGTTAAACTTGACTAATAATTCGACTATTGTTTTAGGAAGTGGTAGTCATACATTAACTTTTGCAGCCAGCAATGGAGTAAGTTGGACAGCTGGAAAAACATTAAATATTAGTGGTTGGGCCGGGACAATAGGTAATTCTGGCACAGCAGGTAAAATTTTTGTTGGTAATGATGCTACAGGAGTTACTGCAGAGCAACTTGCCCAAATTTCTTTTGATGGAGCAACTGCAACTATTTTATCTACTGGAGAGCTTGTGCCAAGCCAATCTTTAGTTGATATTTCAGGCTCACCATCAAAAGACGGAGGATATGCAAGTTTAGGTTCTGCACTTGCTGCTTTAAATACAGAAACTTTTACAACTAATGGGAATATTCTAATTTCATTAAAAGGCAGTTTTACTGAATCTGCAAATATTGCTTTAGGTGTAAATACAAACGGCTCTACCATTACAATAAAACCTGCTGTTGGAGTTACACCAACTATTACTTTTAACGATGGTGTCACAACAAAAGATATTGATGGACATTTCGTTATCGGATCTTCAACTGCTTTACTAGCGAATTTAATACCAACCCATAAAATTATTATCGATGGATCAAATACAGTTGCTGGAACTACCAAAGATTTGACTTTATTAGGCCCTGTTACATCTAATACACGCTCGGTCATTCGTATTTTTGGAGATAATGATAATGTCAGTATCAAAAATTGTGTAATTACCAACCGGAGCACGAGTGGTAGTACTACTGCACCGATTAATGTAACCAATTATTTTCTTGTTTCGAATTTCTCACCTGATAACTTGACTATTCAAAACAATACAATTAATAGTGTCGATGGGAATGGGTCGGCAGGAATAAATATTGGTTCCTCTGGTACTCCAACAGTTGGTATTGATGGTTTGGTTATCCGTGATAATATCGTGTTTGGACGCCAGCGTGCTATGTTTATAACATACACTAAAAATGCAGACATTTATGGCAATACTATTTCTGAAATAAGCCAAGCAGATCAAAGTTCAGCTGGAATATCTTTTCAAAGTACTATTACCGGAGAAGTAGGAACTTATAATTTTTATAATAATAAAATTATAGCGCTAACTACATTAAATAAAACAGCAGGTGCTAATAATGGAGTTATTGGTATAGACATTCAATGTGGATCTTCAAAAACAGTTAATGTTTATAACAACACAATATCGGGTATGCGGGCTGGTGCAGCTTCCACATCCAACTCAAAACTATATGCAATCCGAACATCAAGTTCATCTAGTGATAATATTTATAACAACACCATTTACATACCCGAAGGTGTTGATATGACTACATTTGGAACATCATATATTGGAGGTATTGCATATACAAGTACAGCCGAAGTTGCTGCATCTCCTGGTATAAAAAATATTTATAATAATATAATTATTTCGGATGAAACAGGCATGAAAACCTGGGGTATTCGCAGAGTAGGTACTGCAGGAACATTTACTTCAAATAATAATATTATTTACCGTGCTAATGCAACTAATGGTTTTGTTGGATTTTTCAATGCGTCTGATGCTTCTGACATAGGAACCTGGAGAACTGCTTCTTCACAGGATGCCGATTCAAAATCAGTAGCTGTAAACTTTGCAAATACAGTTACCGGAGATTTAACTCTGACTGGAGGTTCAATAAGTGATATTAACTTAGCAGTGCCTCAATTAACGACTGTAAATACAGATTTAACAGGTGCTTCACGATATGTTATAACCTATGCAGGGGCTTATGAATCGACCAGACTACCAGCTTATTTCCAATCAAAAGCGACTGGTAACTGGGATGCTGTTGGTACTTGGCAAGTGTCTGCAACCAATAATACTCCTTGGGTTGATCCAGTTCAAGCACCTACAAATTTTGCTAGTGCTGTGAATATCTTGACTGGACATTTAGTAACAGTAAATACTATTGCCAACTCTTCAAGTTTAAATATTAAACCAGGAGCACAACTTACAATTAACGACACTAAAACCTTAGCTGTTTCAGGTGATTTTATAATCAACAGTAGCGCAAGTAGCACTGGTTCTTTTAAAAACAGTGGAACGCTTACAGTAAGTGGCGCTTCCAAAGTACAACAATACCTTACCAACCAAAGCTGGTATTTAACTTCGCCGGTTAATGGCACTGTAACACCAACTAACTTATCACGCATTCAGAGTTATGTAGAGGGTTCGGGCAATGGCACTGTTTGGTCGGCTTCGGGCACCACCATGACAGCTGGCAAAGGTTATATCACCGATGTTATGTCAGCTCCAAATACAGTAGAATTTACAGGTGCAATTAATAGCGGCGACATTTCGATTCCTTTGACCCGTCAGGCAGCAAGCACTGCCAATAAATATGGATTTAACTTGATTGGTAATCCTTACACTGCTTATTTAGACTGGACGGCAGTGGCTACAGCCAATGTATCAAAAATGCCAACATCAACTATGTGGTATCGTACCAAAGTAAGTGGCAGTTGGGCATTCTCAACTGTAAATGGCGCAGGAGAAGCCTCTCCAGCCGATGTAAGCTCTTTGATTCCTCCTATGCAAGCGTTCTGGGTTAGAGCTTCTACAGTTGGCAGTTCAACTTTAGAGTTAACAAACAATATGGTGTTTCACGACAACAATTCAAGCAATAAACTAAAAGCTCCTACAACACCTCAAACCGAACGCACTAAGCTTCGTTTGCAAGTTACTAATGGAACAAATTCAGATGAAATGCTTATTTACACCGACGCTCAGGCTTCAAATGCATTCGATTGGTACGATTCACCCAAAATGAGCGAAAGTACTGATATGCTCGAAATAAGCAGCATTGTCGATGCCGAATCATTAGTTATCAATGGTTTAAACAGTTTGATACTCGATACAGCATTGCCTATACGCTTTATGACTAAAACGGCCAATGCATTCACCATAAAAGCTAATCAGGTGAGCAATTTACCCGAAGGTATTAAAGTGATTTTAAGTGATTATGGCACTGAATATGATTTGACAAGTGGTGCTGTGTACGATTTCACTTCGGATATTGCTGATAATACCAACCGCTTCAGTCTTATTTTCCGTACTCCAGGTGCTGTTACCGGTTTAAATAAAAACATGGACAATCGCATTATGGTATATTCCGAAAACAAGGGTATAGCAATTAGAGTAAATGATGCAAAATTAATTGGTGCTGAAGTGTCGGTTTATAATGCTGTAGGACAACAAATTATAAGCAAACAATTGAACAATTCGATTCTACATATCGATTATTCATTCACACCGGATGTTTATTTTGTAAAAGTAAATAACATTACAAAGAAAGTAATTGTGAAATAAAAAAACCTCCTACCACTTTGGTCGGAGTATACTTCGAAGCCAAAAGGAGATTTGGGATAGCAGTAAATAGTCATTAAAAAAATAGTAAATGAATTTATGAAAACAATAATGGAAAAATCAAACAAAAGATGCTATTTGACTCCTCAAATAGAACAAGTAATATTGGACAATGAAATCTCATTAGCTTTGGCCTCAGCTCCTCCGGCTGGCCCAAGCGAGGTAAATTTGGCACCAACACATTTAAGTAACAATCCATTTAGAATTGATAATGCTTAATTGATCTTTTTAAAAACTATATAATTGGTTTGGCAATCTCTTAACGGGAATTACCAAACCAATTTACTTTTTTTCAAAGTATAAATTACAACTGAATTTTAGTAACACTAAACTTTTTAGCAACTGAGATGTTATATTTTGGAAGTAAAATTATAAAACACCTAGTTTTACGTCAGGTTTACAAAGTAAATATGTTACAAAATCGTTGTACAATAATGTTAAAATGAAGATTTTTACTGAATTTATTGCATATTTGACTGAAAAATTATTTAAATACAAAAAATAGTTATATATTTGCATTTCGTTAGGGTTAAAGCCCTTACAGCTACTAGCATATTAAGAAATAAATGAATGATATGAACCATAC
>CAYXQZ010000222.1:0-4914 GCA_964466415.1 uncultured Paludibacter sp. | reverse complement strand
CTATTCGGTAGATACCTTGGCAAATTATAAAGTTGGGCCTGGCACTACCTATACTTCGCTCCGACTACAAGCTGCTAAGCGTTTGGATGTATTTTTTCTCAAAGCTGATTTGAATAATCCGTACTTAAATTTCAAATCAGTGCTTGGTCGTGACTCCATTTACACGGGAGAACAACCATCGGCAATGGCCAAACGTAAATCGAAGGATGGTGCTGTATACTTTGCCGGAACCAATGGAGACTTTTACAATACTGGCGGCTATGTTGGTTTACCTATTGGTTGCACTATGATCGACGGACAAATTGCCACTCCTCCTGCAGGCAATTGGAAATCAATTACTTTCGATGAACAAAAAACACCAGGAATTGGTGTGCTGACTTATAATGTAAAGGTAAAAAAAGGTGCCGAAACATGGACGGTTAATCGTGTAAATCACTTGCGCGATGCCAACCAACTTGTACTTTTTAATCAGCACAATGGCAAAGGAACACGTGCAAATGCTTTTGGAACTGAAGTCTTGCTACAGTTGCTTGATGGTGAAGTTTGGGGTGTAAACAAAACCATAAAAGCCAAAGTTGTAAAAATTGACGTAAACAAAGGCAATATGGCTATTCCCGCCGGACATGCTGTGCTCTCAGGACATGGGACAGCGCAAACATTGCTAAATACCTTAACGTTAAACGACGAGCTTAATCTCGAATTCAATATGTTACTCGATGGAGTAACGGCTCCATTCAGCAATATTGTGGGTGGCGAAAGTCGTGCTCCAATGCTTAAAAATGGCGTGGTGGAGCAATCGGATATTTGGAATGAACTGCACCCACGTACTGGTGTGGGTTATTCACAAAACAAAAAATCAGTAATTTTCTGTGTAGTTGATGGACGTGGACTTTCGGCAGGAGTTACCACCAAGCAATTGGCACAACTTATGCAAAGTGCTGGTGCTTATACTGCTTTCAATATGGATGGAGGTGGATCGAGTTGCATGTATGTAAAAGAATTTGGCCCAATGAATGCCACCAGCGATGGTACCGAACGTGCTGTGGCAAATGGAGTTTTTGCCGTTTCGTCGGCACCAACCGACAATACAGTTTCCGAAATTAGAGCTTACAATACAACCATTAAACTGCCAAAATTTGGAGTGTTTATGCCCAAGTTTTTAGCTTATAATCAATACGGAGCATTAATAAACAAAGATTTACAAGGAGTAATTTTGAGTTGCGATGTGCAAGTGGGCGAAATTGCTGCCGATGGTCGTTTTGTTGCCAGTGGAACGCAAGGTGGAATTGTAAAAGCGCGTTTTGGAAATATCGAAACTCAATTTCGTGTGGAACTAATCAGTTCAGCTCAGGTAGCTTTTAAACTTGATTCGGTGCTCATTGATAGTAAACGAGAATATCCCATTCAAATTCAGAGCATTATTGGCAACAATACTATGGATGTTTTACCCGCTGCTTTGACTTGGACAGCAAAAGATGCAACGGTATGTTCTATTGAAAATGGCGTTTTAAAAGGCTTAAAAAATGGACAAACAAAAATTTATGGTTCCTTAGGTAGTTTTAAAGATTCACTCCTAGTAAAGGTCGAAATTCCTGAAAACGGAACTTACACTGCCGACGATTTTAGGTCGACTGGTTGGAATTTGGATGCTTCAGCTGCTTTAAATGCTGTATTCAACACCCAAAACCTGCCATCAAACTGGACTACAGGTTCGGCTGTGAATTTTGTATTCAACACTACGCGTGCTCCCTACATTAAACTAACCAAAAACATAAATCTCTACAGTTTGCCCGACACATTTAAAATTACAGTAAATGCTGGTAATATTTCTATTTCAAAATTATTGATTTCGCTTAAAACTGCCAATTCCACAAGTGATGTAACAAAGGAATTTACAGTTATTCCAAAAAACAATGATGTTGAGATTGCCATTCCAATCGCATCGATGTTCAGCACAAATGACATTTCAATTTATCCTATAAAACTGAATTATTTGAATTTTTACTTAAATGCACAAACTAATGGACAAGCTTACTCATTGGCTTTGAAAGACATTACGCTATGTTATAAAAATTACACCATTTCAGGTTTAGCGCAAATGGAATCGAAAGGAATGTCGATTTTTCCAAATCCGGCAAACAATAAACAGCTCACTATTAGACTTAATGAAAGTATATCAGGAGATTTGAAACTAAGTTTTTTTGCAACCAATGGCAGGATGGTTTATACCACTAATTTTAAAAATCAGGCTCAAAACGAATATAAAGTCACCGTTGATAATTTAAAATCGGGCATTTATATTGTACACGCATATTATAACAAACAACAATTTTCATCAACGGTTTTAATTTCTGCCCCTAACTCCTATCCCTCCCATTAGCTGTAAGGGCACAGACTTCAAATTCTAAACAATTTAAAGCATTATTTGTTAATAAGCATAAAAACGAATTTTTAAACAAAAATGCTTGACCCCTACAAAATAATTGAAAAATACTACCCGAAAGATACTGACATTTACTTTATCTTAAAAATTCATAGCGAACAAGTGTGCGAAAAGGCACTTCAAATTGCCGATAAGCATCCTGATTTAAAGCTCGATAAGCAGTTTTTGTTCGAAGCATCCATGTTGCATGATATTGGTATTTTTATGTGCGATGCTCCTCGCATTCATTGCCGAGGTACACATCAATACATTGAACATGGATATTTGGGTGCAGAAATTTTACGTGCCGAAGGTTTGCCTCAACATGCTTTGGTGTGCGAACGACATACAGGCACCGGACTAACCAAAGATACTATCCTGAAAAACAAACTCAATATTCCTGCAAAAGATTATTTTCCACAATCGCTCGAAGAACAGGTGATTTGTTATGCCGATAAGTTTTTTTCAAAAACAAAACTTGCAGAGCCACATAGTCTTGATCAAATACGTAAGGGTTTGGCTAAATATGGCACCTATCAAGTAGCCATGTTTGATACTTGGAATGCACGTTTTTGTTGTTAATCCAATAATTTATACGAAAAACCAAAAGTTAGGAGTTCTTTAAACTGCAATTTAGCTTTATCGCCAGCAGCTAGAATTACGGTATTGTCGTAGCGAGGATTCAGAATTATACGGGTTGATAAGAAACGGTTCACCTGAAAATTTCCAATTATTTCCCAGTCAATTTCTACTTTGGTATAATTGGTGTAAAAGTTCAATCGAGAATCCAAGGTAATTTCCTTAGTTGGTGCATACTGTCCTTGAATTTTGAGCGAACTACCCACCTCGCTTAACACGTTTTCGCCCGTTTTAATACCAAATAGTTTGGGATCTACTTTTGGATTATTCAGGTAAATATATTTGTATGAAAAAGGCGAAACCATGACCGATATCAGCTTCTTGTATTTATAATCCAAACCAGCACCAATATTTAAACGCACAGGAGTCATAAACGAAGCTTTCAATGTATTGGAATTAATGCCTTTGTAAGTATCAAAAACGGGTAGCGAAAAATCGAACGATCCCGAATAGAAAAACGCTCCACCTGCTTTAATACCTAATTTGCTATTGATTCTGAAAATATCATCGTTGGTATTCAAAAAACGAGTAGTATCGCCTTCAACAGAGTTAAACCCTGCACGCCATTCAGCTGAATTTTCCCATTGAATGCTTTTTTTGTTATCATAATTCAGTTTACCACTCAAAGTACCTAAAATGGCTACATTGTCACTCCCACCTTGATGCCAGTTTTTCGAAACATAATTCTGTGAAAACTGCAAGTAAGCATTTGCTCTGTGGCTCCATGGGCTTAACGAAGCCTTTTCAACAATTAATTTACGTTGCGCTTGTACGCCCATTTTTTTATCATCAATAATTTTTGATTTCTCGTAATAATTAATGTCGATTTTTCCACTTTTTACATCCTCAATGCTTGGCAACTCAGATTCCCGATAAGCCACTAGTTGAGGATTCGTTATTACAATATATTGCAAAGCATTAAAACGCAAACTCTGAAGGTAATCAGCATCATTTTCAATTTCGGGCACACGTATTTTGTATCCTATCAATGTAACACGCTGACGACCAATAAAAAGGTTGTATTTTAATAGATTTTTTTTATAATCGAACGGAAAAGGTTGCTTGCGAAGCACCAAAGGCAAAAACAAAAAATTATTCTCGGATAATAAAGTGTCAATTTTAATCAAGGGAACATTACGAATAATCATGTCAATTTCTTCGCGCAACGTACGAGCATCAATAATACGAATAGGTTCCTCTACAATAATCGAATCCATTTTTGCTTTTTCCTCTATAGTAGCTTGTACTGAAGCGGGCTTAGTTATTAAGCTATCAAGAGCTGCATCCAAGTCAATAATGTGACCATTATATATAGTATCGTTACTTTGCGTATTGTAAGCAAAACTAAAACCTGCAAAAACACAAAACAAACTACAAAAAACAAATCGAACCATTTTTATATACTTTAAATTTTCACCAAGCCCTTGTGCTCAACAATTACTAACTGTTATTGCTGCAAAAGCGATTTCAACATCACCAAATTCCGTGCCATTTTTAACTTCTTGTAATATGTTCCGACGAAGTTGAGAGGGGTTGTGGGGCTATTATTAATTAATCGAACAATCGGGGGTGGTCTTCTTCCAACTTACGAAGAATGGTAATCATAAGCGTTTCGCGAATAAATTTCGACTTGTTTTTAACTTTATACTTGGCAATATAACGGTTGAGTGCTTTATTCTCCTCATCGTTAAGCGTAAACGCCTGTCGATGTGTGCGGACAGTGATACGTTTTTTAGTAGGTGGAAGTGCTTTTTTTGCCATAATACTTCATTTTAAAATGCAAAAGTAATATAATCTGTTCAACTTAACGAATATTGATTTGTTATTCTGCCCAAAATCTGCAATTTAGATCT
>CAYXQZ010000221.1:0-4946 GCA_964466415.1 uncultured Paludibacter sp. | reverse complement strand
AACAAAACAATATAAAAGGAATGTAACGTCCATCTGGCCTTAAAAAATCAATTATAATCACATGAAAAAGAAAAGTACGATTTGGGTGGTTGTTTTTTTTGTTTTGCTTACTGCTTTATTTATTAAAGTAGGTTTTGGTAAACAGGCTGATAGCGAAAAGACAAAGAAGGAAAAGCCTCAGAAAAAAGTTACTGCATACATAGCCAAACCAACCTTACTGATTGACGAAATTTCGGTTTCCGGTTCGTTGCAAGCTTATGAGAGCGTTGATTTGAAGAACGAAGTGGCCGGAAGAGTAGTTTTAATCAATTTGCCCGAAGGAAAATTTGTAAATAGCGGAACCTTGCTTGTGAAGCTTTTTGATGAAGATTTACAGGCTACATTGCTTAAACTCCAATCGCAACTGGCTATTCAACAACAAATTTATAAACGTCAAACGGAATTAATAAAAGTAAGCGGAATCAGTCAGAACGATTATGATTTAACCGGATTACAACTCAACTCGTTGAAAGCCGATATTGAAGTGCAAAAAACCATGATTCGCAAAACGGAGGTTCGTGCTCCTTTCGATGGGGTTATTGGTTTGCGGAATGTTAGTATTGGAGCTATTGTTACACCATCCACATTGCTGGCAACTATTCGTACTACAAATAAACTGAAACTCGATTTCTTTGTTCCCGAAAAATACAGTTCGAAAATACGACAGGGAATGAAAATAAAATTCAGCATGTCCAACAGCGAAAAACTTTACGAAGCCACCGTTATGGCTACCGAGGAAGGCATTAACGATGCCACCCGAAACCTGAAAGTAAGAGCCATTGTAAATTCGCAATCGGATGAATTGCTAGCCGGAGGTTTTGCCAACGTTCAACTCCGAATGAATGAAAATAAAAATGCGTTGATGATTCCAAGTCAGTCAATTATACCGCAGGAAGATAAAAAACTGGTGATTGTGGCACGCGATGGAAAGGCGAAATTGATTCAAGTGAAAACGGGAATCCGGAAAGCTTCAATGGTTGAAATTACCGATGGAATTATTACAGGCGATACCATTGTTACTTCTGGTATTATGTTTATAAAGGAAGGTTCAAAATTATCTTACTCTTCAGTAACAAACTAATATGAGCATATCTGATGTTGCACTGAAACGGCCTGTAGGTTCTATCGTACTTAGCTTACTGATAATTTTACTGGGTTTAGTTGGATATAACTTTTTGGGTGTACGGCTTTATCCGGCCATCGATCCGCCTGTAATTACCGTTCATACTTCGTACACAGGAGCCAATGCCGAAATTGTGGAATCGCAGATTACTGAGCCGTTGGAAACCACAATAAATGGAATTGAAGGAGTGAAGTCAATTACTTCGCAGTCGGCTCTCGGAAGTAGCACTATTACTGTTGAATTTGAGTTGGGTTCCGATTTAGAGAAAGCGGCAAATGATGTGCGCGATAAAGCTTCGCAGGCTATGCGAAGTTTACCCAAAGACCTTGATTCGCCACCAACAGTAACTAAAGCCGATGCCAATAGCGATCCTATTCTTATGGTTGCCGTTCAGAGTAATACCTTGAGTCCGTTGGCCATGAGTGACTATGCTGAAAATATTCTGCAGGAAAAATTACAAACTATTCCCGGAATAAGTTCTATTACTATTTACGGACAGCAAAAACCGGCTATGCGCTTGTGGCTCGACCCAGATAAAATGGCGGCTTACAGTCTAACTGCTTCCGATGTAAGTAATGCTTTGACGAAAGAAAATGTAGAAATGCCGGGTGGCAAAATAAGGGGAAACACTACAGAGCTTACTATTAAAACACTTGGACGACTTGTAACTGAGGATGATTTTAACAATCTGATTGTAAAACAAACTGAGACACAGGTTGTGCGGTTTAGAGATATTGGTGAAGCAAGTCTGGGACCTCAAAACGAAGAATCCAGTGCTTTAATTAACGGTAGAATTGGTGTTATGTTAGCTTTATCGCCACTTCCGGGTGCAAATGATATTCAAATTGCCAATGAGTTTTACAAACGGTTGGATAATCTGAAAAAGAATTTACCTAAAGGATTGGAAATCAATATTGCCCGCGATAAATCTATTTTTGTTCGTCAGTCGGTTGCCGATGTGATTGAAACATTATTAATTGCTATTTTTCTGGTGGTAATGATTATTTTCCTGTTTTTCAGAAATTGGATTATTGCGTTACGTCCTTTGATTGATATTCCTGTTTCGCTTATAGGTACGTTTTTCGTTATGTACATTTTTGGCTTTTCGGTGAATGTGCTTACCTTGCTTGGAATTGTACTGGCTACAGGTTTGGTGGTGGATGACGGAATTGTGGTTACTGAAAATATTTTCAAGCGCATTGAACAGGGAATGGATAAATGGAAAGCTGCATTCGAAGGAACAAGAGAGATTTTCTTTGCTGTAGTTTCAACTTCGCTCACACTGGCTATTGTGTTTGTTCCTGTAATCTTTTTACAGGGTTTTACCGGCCGTTTATTTCGCGAATTTGGCATTGTAGTGGCAAGTGCCGTATTAATTTCGGCATTGGTTTCGCTTACATTGACTCCCGTATTAAACGTTTTCTTGGGTGGTTCTGCCTCACATCATTCCAAATTTTATCTGTCAACTGAACCATTCTTTGTTGCTGTTGAAAAAAAATACAGGCGTTTTCTGTCATTTTTCATTCTGAATAAATGGATTGCATTTGCTATCGTTGGACTTTGCTTAGTTATTATTGTTACCATTTCAAGAACATTGAATTCGGAACTTGCACCGCTCGAAGATCACAACTATATTCGTACCAGCATCACAGCACCCGAAGGTACTGAATATACAACTACAGCCAAAATACTGGATAAAATTGCCCGTATAAATATGGATTCCGTTCCCGAATCAAACTATGTTTTAGCGCGCTATGGTGGTGGACACAGCAATCCGTCGGCAAATACCGGATTTGTTTTAAATATGCTG
This sequence comes from uncultured Paludibacter sp., assembly GCA_964466415.1. Taxonomy (GTDB): domain Bacteria; phylum Bacteroidota; class Bacteroidia; order Bacteroidales; family Paludibacteraceae; genus Paludibacter. Next base: position 1,974 of record CAYXQZ010000221.1, on the reverse strand, counting down.
ACCGATGCCTCTGAGCGAAATGTTTCGCAACAAGAAATTTACGATAAACTATCAAAAATCTATTCCAAAAATGCTGATGCACGGGTTATAGCCATTCAGGAACCAACTATTTCAACATCCAGTTCAAGAAGTCTTCCGGTTCAGTTTGTTATTCAGAATATTGATTTTGAAAAATTACGTGAAGTGTTGCCAAAATTTTTGGATGAGGCTCAAAATAGTTCGGTTTTCAGCAATATTGATGTGGATTTAAAATTCAATAAACCTGAATTGAATATTACAGTGGATAGGTTGAAAGCGAATATTCTTGGAGTAAGCGAAAAAGAGATATCCAATGCTCTTAATCTGGCTTATAGCGGAAGTCGCTACGGTTATTTTCTGCAAAACAACAAGCAGTATTATATTATCGGACAGGTTGCACTAGAAGATAGAAACATTCCTGCAAATATTTCTTCGTTATACGTAAGGGCAGCCAACGGGAATATGGTTCAGTTGGATAATATTGTCTCCATAAAAGAAAACAGTAATCCACCTATTTTGTATCATTACAACCGATATAAATCAGCTACCGTTTCGGCCAATATGGCCGAAGGAAAAACACTCGGACAGGGAATTGCAGAGATGGAACGGATAGGAGACAAATTGCTTGATAGTTCATTTACAACAGCTTTAGCGGGTCCATCGCGCGATTTCGCCGAGAGTAATTCCAATATTTCATTTGCGCTTATCCTGGCTTTGTTGCTTATTTATCTTATTTTGGCAGCACAGTTCGAAAGTTTCCGCGATCCGTTTATTATTATGCTCACCGTTCCAATGGCTATTGCGGGTGCCATGCTTTCGCTCTGGATTTTCGACCAAACGTTGAATATATTTTCCGAAATCGGGATGATATTACTCATTGGTATTGTTACCAAAAACGGAATTCTGATTGTGGAATTTGCTAATCAGAAACGTAAACAGGGAATGACTAAACGTGTGGCGGCATTCGAAGCAGCAGCAGCCCGTTTTCGCCCTATTCTGATGACTTCGCTGGCAACTATATTTGGTGCAATGCCTATTGCATTTGCATTGGGTGCTGGTGCCAGTAGCCGTGTTTCGTTGGGTATTGTAGTGGTATTTGGATTGTTATTCTCACTTATTCTCACGCTATTTGTAATTCCGGTAACATACATTGCTATGTCGAGTAATAAACCTAAAATTATGACTTATGGAGAATAAAATTGCAAATAAGATATTAAAAATAAGATTCGGAATATTATTACTTCTGATAACAGTTTTTACAGGCATTCATGCTCAGAAAACCTTATCGATGGATGATGCAGTTAAAATATCACTCAAAAACAACTTTGATATTTTGGTTGCAGGAAATGATGCATCTGTTTCGAAAGTAAACAATACGCCCGGAAATGCCGGCATGTTGCCTACAATTGCTATAAACGGTAGTGGAAGTTACAACATGAATAATACCTATCAAAAATATCCCGACGGTTCTTCTGTTAATTTGCCTTCAATAAATTCCAGTGCCGTTTCAGCTGGTGTTCAACTTAGCTGGACTTTGTTCGACGGTGGAAGAATGTTTGTAACCAAAAGCAAACTGAATGAAATCGAATCATTGGGTGAAATTCAATATCAGGAGAAAGTTATGCAGACCTTATTTAATGTCATTTCAACGTATTACGATATTGTGCGGCAAAAACAGCAACTGAAGTATTTACAAGTGGCTATGAATTATAATAAAGAACGTGTTGCCATTGCTCAGGCAGGTTTCAATGCAGGAACGTTGATAAAGTCAGATTTACTACAGGCCAAAATAGATTTGAATGTTATTAACGAAAACTTTATCAATCAGCAGTTTGCCATCAACGAAGCCAATAAAACCTTTAATCAATTATTAGCGCAATCAAAAGATGATGTTTATGTTTTTTCAGATTCCATACCGTTGAATTATTCACCCAACAGAGCTGAATTGTTTCAAAA
>CAYXQZ010000220.1:0-4954 GCA_964466415.1 uncultured Paludibacter sp. | reverse complement strand
GTGTTGATAAGTTTATGACACGTTACGCAAAACGCGGCGAAGCTAAAAAATAAATATCGGCTGTTTCGATAAAAATATTGAGTTCTAAAGAATATTTCTTTGGAACTCTTTTTTTTTGTGTATACTTCCATTACAATGCTTTTAGTTAAATCCTAACATTTAATAATAATCACTCGATTTGAATATTATTTCCAAATAAAATTGTTATTTTGCAACGTTCAAAATTGTTTTATGCATTCATATTAAATTTGAGAACCAAAACAGGTATAGCAAATGAAGAAACCCAACAAACGAAAAATTATTAATGATCCAGTATTTGGTTTCATAAACATTCCAAGTGAATTTCTGTACGATTTAATTCAACATCCTTATTTTCAGAGATTACATAGAATCAAGCAGTTAGGTCTGTCGTCGTATGTATATCCCGGAGCGCAACACACACGCATGCAACATTCGTTGGGTGCAATGCATCTTATGGGCGAAGCCATTACACAACTTCGTCAGCAAGGGCATGATATCTCGTCGGCCGAAGCGGAAGCTGTGCGAGCTTGCATCTTGTTACACGATATTGGTCACGGGCCATTTTCGCATGCATTGGAACATAGTTTGGTGAATGACATTAGTCACGAAGAAATTTCGCTTTTGTTGATGCAAAATTTGAATGAGGCATTCGAAAATAAACTTGACCTTGCCATTGAGATATTTAAAGGAAGTTATCCGAAGAAGTTTCTTCACCAACTTGTTTCAGGTCAATTGGATATGGACCGACTTGATTATTTAAGTCGGGATAGTTTTTTTTCGGGTGTAAGTGAAGGAATTATTGGTGCAGCTCGCATTATTAAAATGCTAAATTTACACGATGATGAGCTGGTGGTTGATATTAAAGGTATATATTCCATCGAAAAATTTTTAGTTGCACGCCGATTAATGTATTGGCAGGTTTATTTGCATAAAACTTCGGTAGCGGCCGAAAAAATGCTTGTAAATATCCTTAAAAGAGCCAAAGAATTGGCTTTGCAAGGTGAAATTTTATTTGCAACGCCTGCATTACAATATTTTTTATACAATACAATACGTAAGAATTCGTTTATAAATTCGGATGAAGCTTTATCGCATTTTGTAATGCTCGATGATTCGGATTTGATTAGTGCCATTAAAGTTTGGTCAAATCATTCCGACAAGGTTTTATCCATTTTGTGTAGGGATTTTACAAATAGGAAGTTATTTAAAGTAGATGTAAATGCTACCACAGTAACAAGCCAAGTTTATAACGAATATTTGCACCAATATATGCAGTATTTTGATATTAATAAGCATGAAGCATCCTATTTTTTAGGCGATGAAATAGTAAGTACTGATACCTATTCGGCTGAGGATGATAATATTAATATATTGTTGAAAGATGGTACAGTGAAAGATATTGCCGAAGTGTCAGATATGTTGAATATACAGGTGCTTACAAAAAAGGTTGAAAAGTATTTTTTCTGTCATTATAAAATTTAATATAACAAAATAGCGTGTAATTCAACTCAATATTTTGATTATAAAAAACTTAGATATATATTGTTACAATAAGTTTCAACGTTCATAAACTGAATTAAGGTCAAATAACCAAAAATTGGATTTTGTTTTGTACCTTTGCACCCAAAATTTTTTTTACTATGGAGTTTACTGCTCAACAAATTGCTGATTTTCTGAAAGGTACTATTGATGGAGATTCAACGGTAAAAGTAAGTGATTTTTCGAAAATTGAAGAAGGTAAGCCTGGAACATTAAGTTTTTTGGCTAACCCCAAATATAGTCAGTATATTTACGATTGTAATGCAAGTATTATTCTGGTAAATAAAGATTTTAATGCTGAACGCGAAGTAAAAGCAACACTTATTAGGGTTGATAATGCTTATGAATCGTTGGCATTTTTGATGTCGGTAGTTGAGCAGTCCAAACCAAAGAAAACAGGTATTTCATCGCGCTCTGAAATATCGGAGGATGTTGAAATTGGCGAAAATGCCTATATAGCAGCATTTGTATACATTGCTCCAGGAGTGAAAATTGGTAAAAATGCCTATATACATTCGCATTGCAGTATCGAAGAAGGTACTCAAATAGGCGATAATGTAGTATTGCACGCCAATGTGAATATTTACAAAAACTGTGAGTTAGGTAACAATTGTATTATTCATTCGGGCGTAAGTATTGGTGCCGATGGATTTGGGTTTGCACCTGCAGTGGATGGTGTTTATAAAAAAATACCACAACTGGGTAATGTAATTATTGAAGATGATGTAGAAATTGGTGCAAATACTACTATTGATAGAGCAACATTAGGAAGTACAATAATTAGAAAAGGAGCTAAGCTTGATAATCTAATTCAGATAGCACATAATGTGGAAATTGGCGAAAATACGGTTATAGCCTCACAAACAGGAATTTCAGGCTCAACAAAAATAGGTAAGAACTGCATTATTGCTGGTCAGGTTGGTATTGCCGGTCATTTGCATATAGCCGATGGTACTATTTTTGGAGCACAATGTGGACTTGCAAACTCTATAAAAGAACCAAATCAAATGTTTATGGGAAGTCCTGCTTTTAATTTAAAATCGTTTCAGCGGTCATCAATTGCATTTAAAAACTTGCCTGAATTACAGCGAATTATATTTGATTTGCAACGAAAAGTTGATGCTTTTCAAACTTTAAATAAATAAAACTAATATTCGGCATTAAGCCGTTATACAACACTATAAATCTGTCGATAGAAATATAATGTCAAATCAAAAAACAATTAACAAAGCATTTTCTTTAAGTGGAAAGGGATTGCATACAGGATTGGATATTACGCTTACTTTTCATCCTGCGTCCGAGAATCACGGAATAAAAATCAAACGAGTAGATCTTGAAGGAGAGCCAATTATTGATGCACTAGCCGAGAATGTTACACATACAGTACGTGGTACAGTTTTACAAAAAGGTGAAGTTCAGATTAGCACTGTAGAACATGCTTTAGCAACTTTATATGCTTATGGTGTGGATAATTGCTTGCTCGAAGTAAATGCTCCCGAATTTCCGATATTGGATGGTAGTGCCAAGTTTTATGTTGAGAAAATAGAAGAGGTAGGAATACAGGAACAAGAAGCTGAGAAAGATTATTTTGTTGTAACCAAAAAAATTGAATATACACTACCCGAAACAGGTGCTAAAATCACCATCATGCCCGATGATACTTTTAGTGTTGATGTTCATATTGGATTCAAATCACCCGTTTTGGGCAATCAGTTTGCATCGCTCGATGACTTGAAAGATTTTAAACAAGAAGTGTCGAGCGCACGTACATTCGTTTTTGTACGCGAAATTGAACCATTGCTTAGCATGAATTTGATAAAAGGTGGCGACCTGAAAAATGCCATTGTTATTTACGACGAACTAATTTCGCAAGAAAAAATGGACGAGTTGGCTCTGAAACTTCATCAAGAAACCATTGATGCTTCAAAGCCAGCCTATTTAAGTGGCGATTTGAATTTTGAAAATGAACCTGCTCGTCATAAATTATTGGATGTAATAGGTGATTTATCGTTGATTGGTAAACCATTAAAAGGCAAAGTGATAGCGCGCTATCCGGGTCATAAAATTAATACTGATTTAGCTAAAATCATACGGAAAGAAATTAAAAAACAGGAAGTTCAATGTCCGGTTTATAACGATACAATTGCTCCAATTTTGGATATTAATGCCGTTAAGAGATTACTTCCACACCGTTGGCCATTTCTGCTTGTTGATAAAATAATTGATATTAAAAAAAATATTATTGTTGGAGTCAAAAATGTAACAGGAAACGAAACGTTTTTTATGGGTCATTTCCCAGAGGAGCCTGTAATGCCTGGCGTATTAATTATTGAAGCAATGGCTCAGTCAGGTGGTATTATGGTATTAAATACACTGGAAGAACCTGAGCGATATTCAACCTATTTTCTGAAAATAGACAATGTGAAATTCCGCCAAAAAGTGGTGCCAGGCGATACTTTAATTTTTAGACTAGAAATGACAGAGCCCATACGCAGAGGTTGTGTTATTATGAAAGGTCATGCTTTTGTAGCTGGAAAAATTGTAGCCGAAGCTGAGTTTATGGCTCAAATTGTAAAAAACAAATAAACACACATTTAAATATTAAACTTTTTATGAAACAACCTTTAGCTTATATCCATCCCGATGCTAAAATAGCATCTACAGTTGTTATTGATCCTTTTGTTACAGTTGATAAAAATGTAGAAATTGGCGAAGGAACATGGATTGGATCCAATGTAACAATAATGGAAGGTGTGCGAATTGGAAAAAACTGTCGGATTTTTCCAGGAGCTGTAGTTGGAGCTATTCCACAGGATTTGAAATTTAAAGGCGAAGATTCGTTGGTTATAATTGGCGACAATACCACATTGCGCGAATATGTAACCGTAAATCGTGGTACATCGGCCAAAGGAAAAACCGTGATTGGTAATAACTGTTTGATTATGGCTTATTGCCATGTGGCGCATGATTGTTTATTAGGCAACAATATTATTATATCAAATTCGACACAGTTGGCAGGTGAGGTTATAATTGATGATTTTGCCATATTAAGTGCTGGAATTTTGGTTCATCAATTTACACATATTGGATCACATGTAATGATACAGGGAGGTTCGAGAGTTAATAAAGATGTTCCTCCGTTTATTACAGCCGGTCGCGATCCGCTTTCGTATGCTGGTATCAACTCAATAGGGTTACGTCGGAGGGGTTATACTAACGAACAAATACGTGATATTCAAGATGTTTATCGATATATCTATCTGAAGGGAATGAATACTTCGCATGCTATTGAACGAATTATGGCCGAATTGCCTGCCACAAACGAACGAGATGAGATTTTATTATTTGTGAAAAATTCACCACGTGGTATTGTAAAAGGATATTTTGAATAAGG
>CAYXQZ010000219.1:0-5048 GCA_964466415.1 uncultured Paludibacter sp. | reverse complement strand
TTCTGAAAAATTTCATAGAGTTGCTTTTCGCGTTTTTGGAACGAAAACAACTCAATTACACGTTGACGGGCAGCAGCTGAAGTGTTCATTGTCAATGCTTTTTCAATTGCAGTTTCAATTTCTTCTACATTTCTATGATTTACAATTACGCCCGTATTGCCTATTGCATCGGGTATTCCATTAATATTGGACCCAACCGGAACGCATTCGAGTAACATGGCTTCGCTCAGCGTATTGGGCATTCCTTCGGTAATGGAACATTGCACAAAAACCTGTGCTTTGTTGTAATTTTCGCTCAAAATATCTTGCGGACAAAAAGAAGGAATAATCTTTAAATTCTCAATTTTCGACACCGAATAATGCTCTTCCACCCACTCTAAATAACCTGGATTTAAACCAATAAGTACCATTTGCCAGTTGGGGTTGCGTGCTGCCACCTGAATAAACAAGTCAAATCCTTTGTTCTGAAAATCGCCTAAATGATTCATAGTACCTACTGTAAGTACTAAATTCGGCTGTTTTAGAATTTTGGGATCACGTACAAACTTGGCGGGATCCACTCCATTGTAAACCACATCAACGGGTGTTTTAAAACCTTTTACATAGTGCTTTACGCCATCAATATGCGGATTTTCAGCATTGTAATATCTGTTTTCGTGGTATATTAGCGATTGATGATTGGCAATTACTTGCGTTGCATTTCGAAGCGAATAACCAACAAACCAGCCTCTGAATTTATTACGATAAACACCCTTTCCAAGTTCAGGATAACAAACGGTTTCTTGTCCGCCAATAAAAATAACCGATTTATTACCCGTAATACTAGAAAAAAATGTCATTATAGCCGAGTGATAATCGGCAAACCAACACACAAATATAAACTTGCCTGTTAATCCTTTCGAAAAAAGAACCCAGCACATTTTGAGCATGTTTTTAAAATACACTGTATTTCCTTTGGCTTGTTGTAAATCAATGGATTTCAACTCAAAATGTTGTTTGAGAATTTCCTCATCGCCTCGTATAAACGACGAATTGTTTGGTTTTACATAAATTATCTTCATCTTATCCTCTTTTTTGCGCCACAAAGATAATTAAACATCGTCGGTTTTTACAAATTTTGTTCGAAATGGTGTTTTTGTTCAACAAAGATATATCTGTTTTTAAATTTCGCACTTTTTTAAGTAACTTTGCATGCCTATTTTAGCACTTTAAATGTAATTGGATAGTTGAAAAAAGATATTTCATGGGTGATGGTTTAAAAAATAAGATGATTAATGGCTTGGCCTGGACAACCGTAAACGTGTTCGGCGTGCAAGCTATTCAACTTGTAATAGGCATTTTTTTAGCTCGCATCCTAAATATCGAAGATTTTGGTAAAGTTGGCATCTTGTTTTTCTTTGTTGGTATTTCAACTGTTTTTATCGATGGTGGATTTGGTCAGGCACTTATTCGCAAGCAAGATGCAACCGAAAAAGACACAAGTACCATTTTCTTTTTAAACCTACTTGTGTCGGTTAGTTTATATTTAGTCCTCTTTTTTTCGGCACCATTTATAGCTAACTTTTTTCATCAACCTGAGTTGGAGTTGCTCGCTCGGGTTTTGTTTCTTTCCATCATCGTTTTTTCGTTTTATTTTGTGCAATATGTAAATCTGCTCAAAAAACTCGATTATAAATCCATAGCAATTATCAATATTCTGAGTGTTGTACTAAGCAGCTTAGTTGCTATGGTGCTGGCATTGCAAAACGTTGGAGTTTGGGTGCTTGTATTTCAACAACTTAGTTTTCACACATTTAAAGCCATAATATCCCCATTCTTTTTACGTTGGAGACCAATATGGGCGTTTTCGAAACAAACGATAGTTGAAAGTTGGAAATTCTCTGTTGGAATTTTTGGTCAAACATTTTTAAATGCCATTTTTAATAACATTTTCACATTACTAATTGGCAAATTCGATACAATCCGCAACGTAGGTTTATACACACAAGCAAACAAATACAGCGAAACCGTTAATACTGCTTCAAACAGCGTGTTAACTACAGGAACATACCCTATTTTTGCCCAAATACAAAACGATGACGAACGGTTGTTACGCGTTTATCGAAAAGTAATTACTTCGGTAACATTGCTAACTTTTCCACTAGTTGCATTCTTAATTGCTACGGCCGAACCGCTGATAATCAGTTTAATTTCGAGCAAATGGTTGGAGTCTGTTATCTTATTCCAAATTCTTATTCTTGGAAACTTGTTTTATCCAGTTTACACAGTAAATGTAAATGTTTTAAATGCGCGAGGTGAATCTAAAAACACTTTTCGGCTGGAAGTTTTCAAAAAATCACTTATCACACTGTTTATTGTTTTGAGCTATGGTTATGGCATAAAAATAATGTTGCTTGGTTTGCTTTTAGCGAATTTCATTTCGTTTTTGGCTTCCATGATATTGGTTAAAAAGTCACTACAGTATTATTTTAAACATCAATTTTTCGATTTATTCAAAACATTATTGATAGCTATTGTGTGTGGATTGATTGTAGCACCAATAAATTTGCTCAGTTTGAAGCCAATTCTGTTGGTTGCAATTCAAGGAGTTACTTTTGCTGCACTTTACTTGCTTTTGGCAATCATGTTTTATCCTGAAAAATGGTTGGAACTGAAAGTTGGAGTTCGAAAAAAATTAAATAAAAGCAGTTCGCTGTGATTATTTTGTTAGAATCTTTGCAAACAATGAAATAATAGGTTGATTTTATGAGAATTATTATAACTGGATATAAAGGTTTTATTGGGAAATATATAACTGAGCTACTTCAAAAAAGTGGTCATCAGTTATATTTGTTCGACATATCCGATGGCATTGATCTAACTGATCAACAGCATATTACTAATTTTCCAAAAGCAGATAAGTTGATTCATTTAGCAAACTTATCATACGTTCCTGCTTCCTACGAAAACCCGCATCAGTTTTATAAAACAAATTTTCTGAGTACGCTAAATATGCTTGAGTATTGTAGACAAAATAATGCGGCATTTGTGTACTTTAGCTCTTACATGTATGGTGTTCCTGATTATCAACCCATCGACGAAGCGCATCCTCGTAAAGCATATAATCCTTATGCACAAACCAAACTGATTGCCGAAAATTTATGCGAAGGCTATCATCGCGATTTTGCTGTGCCTATAACCATTTTTCGTCCATTTAATATTTATGGAAACGATCAAAATCCGGATTTTCTGATACCAACCATAATTCAACAAGCTAAAAATGGAAAAATTTCGATACGCGACGACCGCCCCAAGCGTGATTATATCCATGTAACCGATATAGCTGAAGCTGTATTACTTGCTATTGAAAAACTAAACGATGGTTATCAGGTATATAATTTAGGAAGCGGTAAAAGTTATTCGGTAAAACAAGTTATTGAGGTTGTTTGTAAGGCTTTGAATATACCCTTTACATATACTTGCACCAATGAATTTAGAGCTAGCGAAGTGTTGGATACTATTTCGGACATAACAAAAATACAAACAGAGCTGGGTTGGCAACCAAAAGTAAGCTTTGAAGAAGGAATAAAGCAATTGATAAATATATGAAAAAAATTTTAGTAACTGGAGCTGGTGGTTTTATTGGCTCGCATTTAACAGAGTTGTTGGTTCAAAAAGGATACGACATTAAAGCTTATGTACATTATAATTCATCCAACAAATGGGGTTGGCTCGATAGCTCAAAAGTGAAAAATGATGTAGAAGTTATAACTGGCGATATTCGCGATATGGATTCGGTATTTGCTGCCATGCAAGGTTGCGATAGTGTTTTTCACTTAGCAGCTCTTATCGGAATTCCGTATTCGTATGTATCGCCTCAGGCTTATATCAAAACCAATATCGATGGCACTTATAATATTCTTCAATCCGCTCGTCAGTTGGGAGTTGAAAAAGTTATGGTCACTTCAACCAGCGAAACTTATGGCACGGCACAGTATGTTCCGATCGACGAAAGTCATCCTATGGTAGGACAATCGCCATATTCAGCCACCAAAATTGGTGCCGACCAATTGGCTATAAGTTATTATAAATCATTCGATTTGCCAGTAAAAATTGTTCGTCCGTTTAACACTTATGGTCCACGTCAGTCGGCACGTGCCATTATCCCTACCGTTATTTCGCAAATTCTGAGTGGAAAAACGGAACTAAACTTGGGCAACCTCACTCCTACCCGCGACCTCACTTTTGTAAAAGATACTGCCAACGGATTTTTGCAAATTGCATTGGCCGAAGGACTTTTTGGCGAAATTACCAACATAGGTATGAGCGAAGAAATTACCATTGGTGATTTGGTAAAACTGATTGCAAAACTCATAGGAACTGAAGTTGTAATCCGCTCCGATGAGCAACGCATTCGCCCTGACAAAAGCGAGGTGGAACGGTTATTTTGCAATAACTCAAAAATATTGGCCAATACACTATGGACTCCAGCTTACACACTCGAAAGTGGCTTGACCGAAACAATTGAATGGATAAAAAATAATTTATCGTACTTTAAAACAGATATTTACAATGTGTAAACGTGCCGTAATTCTTGCAGGAGGAAAAGGAACCCGCCTGAAACCATACACCATAAGTCTGCCAAAACCATTGGTTCCAATAGGCGAAATGCCCATAATCGAAATCATTATTCGTAAACTAGCACAAAGCGGTTTCGAACGTGTAACCATTACCGTAAACCACATGGCCGATATTATACGTGCTTTTTGTGGCGATGGGAGTAAGTGGGGAATCAACATCGATTATTCGCTCGAAACCAAACCACTGAGCACCATGGGTCCACTAAAACTCATTCATGATTTGCCGGATAATTTCCTTATTATGAACGGCGATGTACTCACCGATTTGGATTTTGAAGCCTTTTACAACAAACATGTGAGCGAAGGAAATATTTTTACCGTTTCGGCCTACACCCGTGAGCAAAAAGTGGATTACGGCGTTCTGGAAACCGGCAGCGATAACAAATTGGTAAATTTTATCGAAAAACCCACCACTACCTACAACGTAAG
>CAYXQZ010000218.1:0-5069 GCA_964466415.1 uncultured Paludibacter sp. | reverse complement strand
CTCGTATTTGCATGACATTAAACTTTTTATGGTTTCATTTGGTTATAAATATTACATAAATATAATGCAATATGAGAAACATTAAAATTGAAACTAAATGGGCAATTATTTTTTCGGTTGCCGGGTTGCTTTGGATGCTGCTTGAAAAACTAAGCGGCTTACACGACAAATACATAGATTATCATCAGTATTTAACCAATTTGTACGCCATTCCGGCAATATGGATTATGGTGCTAGCACTTGTCGATAAAAAGAAAAACTTTTACGACGGAAAAATGTCGTACAAGCAAGGATTAATTACGGGTATAATTCTATCTGTAATTATAGCTGCATTAAGTCCACTTACACAGTGGGTTACATCGTACGTAATTTCTCCTGAGTATTTTCCTAATGTAATTAATCGTTCGGTTGAATTAGGCTATTACAAAACCATTGAAGAAGCTCAAGCAAACTTCAATTTCGCTAATTATGTAAAACAAGGTCTTATTGGAGCTTTAATGATGGGTATCGTTACCACCGCCGTAGCTATGATTTTTGTCAGAACCAAAAAAGCAAAAACTGTCTAATAAATCAACGTTTAAAATTTAGAAAACCACTAATTGATTAAAACAATTAGTGGTTTTCTTAGTATCTATAAAATGCTTGTATTAAAGACTTTCGCCAAAATCAGCTTTAAATTTAGCCATAAGTTTTTGTGGCCAATCGCTTGTAGGTTCTAAGCCTCCCATAAAGAAGCGAAGTACAGGTGGTTCGTACACAAAACGCAAACCACCAATCAGTTCACGGTTGTCGTACAACCAGTTTAAGCGGTCCTCAACATATTTAACTTGCGATAAAGTGAATACACGGCGAGGCATTGCTAAACGCAACAATTCCATATCGGCATACGTTTCGTTTCCATCTTCGTCGCGTTGGTTCGATATAGAGCCACGTTCCATACCACGAACACCCGAGATTAAGAACAAAGCAGCGGCCAAAGCACCTGCAGGATATTCGGTTTGTGGAATATGCGCACAAACTTGCATGGCGTCAAGGTGAGCACCCAATACACCAGCTGGTCTGATAACAGGAATTCCTTTTTCGTGCAACGAATCAACTAAATATTTGATAAAACTAGGACTTTGACAAATCATGGTTTCGTCCTGCGTTTCGTAAAGTCCTACAGCCATGGCTTCAATTTCGCGAATTGAGATACCACCATAAGTAGTAAAACCTTCGTAAAGAGGCACTAGGGCTTCCAATTCTTTATAAATCTCCATGCTGTTCATACACATACCACCACCACGCGATGAAGATATTTTACGTGCTGAGAAATAAACCAAGTCGGCCAATGCAGTCATGACTTTCATAATAATTTCCATGCTCGAGTTTTTAAACTCTTCTTCGCGTTGTAATACCAAGTAAGCATTTTCGCCTAATAAACTTGCATCCAAAACAATTCGAATACCATATTTATTAGCTACAGCACGTACATCGCGTAAGTTTTGAACCGAGAATGGTTGTCCGCCAATAAGGTTTGTCGATGCTTCCATACGAATAAAAGGAACATTGGCAGCACCATGATTCACAATAGTTTCTTCCAACAATTCAATATTCATATTGCCTTTAAAAGGATGATCCGAATTAATCACATAAGCCTCAGGATAAAGCAATTCGGCAATTTTACCACCATTGTGGGTTATATGCGCCATAGCAGTTGTAAAGTGATAGTTCATAGGAACCAAACTACCTTTTTTTACATAAGCTATCGATATAATACTTTCGGCAGCACGTCCTTGGTGAACTGGAAGCAGTAAATCTTTGCCCAACACATCTTTCACAGCTGTTTGTAGGCGAATAAAACTTTGTGAACCAGCATAAGCATCATCAGCTTGCATCATAGCAGCTAATTGATTGTCGCTCATAGCATTGGTACCAGAGTCAGTCAACATATCCAGGAATACATCCTTGGTGCTTAAACGAAAAGTGTTGAATCCACCTTCGTAAAGAGCTTCGAGACGGCGTTCGATTGGAACAAGATTAAGTTTTTGTACAATACGTACTTTGTGTAACTCCAACGGAATGTTTTCTCCGCTGTAAAATTTGATTTGTTGCATAGCGATTACAAAAAATGATTATTATTAGAATTGTATAATTTTATTCGACTTCGGTTTAAAAAAAAGTGCCTGTAATTAAACAAGCACTAAAAACGTATAAATATGTATTTTATTTACAAATCAAAGTCTATCGATAGCAAAGATAATGAATTTATTTGTATAAAGGAATAAATTGTAGTAATTTGTAATTATTTTGATAATTTTCTTTTTTGAAACTGAATATGCTGAAACCAATTGATATAAAAATAAATAATAACAAAAACCACCAAATAAAAAATATTATTCGATTGATTGTGATAATCCTCAATTTGACTTGCAGGAGTTTGGTTTGTAAAAATATACAATAATATAATCACTATACGTATAGCATTCATTACAATAATCAAAAACAATCCAGTAAAAATATACGAAATTCTGTTTACAAATGGACTTCGAATAGCAAAAATTAAACCCGTAAAAACAAACATTAAACCAACACCTAAGCAGTTTTTATCCAAAAACAACCAATAATTTTCCAAGTAAATAAATTTAGCCTGAACATAAGCTTGTTCGTAACCAATTAGCCAAAATAGAAGGTTGCTGAAAAATAATATTACCTCCGTTAAATAAAGCACAAATAAGTTCCATTTACCAACCAAAAACCAATCGAACAAACCTGTAATGGCTGGCAGTAATGCAATAATACTGAGTAAGATATTCAACGAAAAATAGAATGTTGCACTTATCTTCTCGTTAATTTTATCAAATATAGTTTGTGTAAGTTCATGTAAACTGGTTTTGTATCGAATTAATCCATACATAAGCAAATAACGCAACCCAATAACAAATTGAACAGCTGAGCTTTGATACTCAACAGGAGCATAAGTCTCGATTAATATACGTGCGTTAGTAAGAAAAAAGTATGCTACAACAGCAAGTACGTAAATAAAAAAAGTTCTTTTTATCTTTCGGACGAAAGTAAAAAGAACAAAAAATGCTAGTACAAAATATTTTATAACTAGAATTAAATCAAAACTAAATACAAGTTGATTATTACGTAAAAGTGAGTTTGCAGCATCTACAGTATAACCGCTAGCAACAAAATTCAATGTAGCAATCAGCAAATTAGCATATATCAATTCAATAGCTTGATAGAGTGGAGTAGCTACAAAAATTGATTTAGCAAAATAATATATACATATAGCAAGTACAAGAAACAGAAACAGTTGAATTTGTTTGTTTTCCTGTACTCGTTTAATAAATTGCATTGTTGACACAATTTCTACTAGCTATCTTTTTTCTTCTTTTTGGCAAACAAAGATGTTACAAAACCACCCGCTGCCAACAAAGCTAAAAGTATCCCACCATCTAGAGGAGCAGATGCTCCACCTCCACCACTACCTGGGTCACCTGGAAAACCACCTTGTGCAAAAGTTTGTAATGCAATCAACGAAAAAATAGCAATAGTAACTAATATTTTTACAGTTCTCATATTGAAAAATTATCTTATAAACGATTTAAGTCGTGTTGTTTTATCAAGTGTTGTGATTTCGAAAATATACAAACCTTTATTTAAGCTTACAGCTTGTCCATTGCTGATTGTACCCACAAATACCGATTTTCCACTTGTATCGTATACTGCAAGTTGTGCATTAGCACTAAGGCCATTAATAATTGCTGCATTTGCAGTTGACGAAATTTGTATTTTACCGTCGGTTGATACCGAAACGCCTGTTGTAATTTTAGGCGCAAATTGCACACTAAAACGGTTTGTAGTTCCTGTAGTGCTAGTAGTATACGCATAGCTTCCAGTAGATAGCAAATCGGTACTACGTCCAGTTACTTTGTCGTACAGAATTACGGCTGCATAGTTATTAACTTTATCCGTATTGCTTATCGAAATACTATAGTTACCAGTAGCAGCAAATCGTGTTTGCAAATCAACAGCTGAAGTAGTACGTGGCAAGGTGTTAATTGCTGCTACTTGTCCATTGATAGTGGAGTAAATATAGGATACATTAGCATCCATGCCAAACATTTTTACAGCATCTGTACCGATAACATAATCGGGTGAAGCTCCGTCTTGTAGTCGTATTCTGGTTACATCATCGTAAGTTGAGTTTCCATTACTTAAGTTCAAATAAATATCGTCCACTTCGGCCTGTGTTTCTTTGGCAGTT
Source organism: uncultured Paludibacter sp. (assembly GCA_964466415.1). Lineage (GTDB taxonomy): Bacteria > Bacteroidota > Bacteroidia > Bacteroidales > Paludibacteraceae > Paludibacter. The sequence goes on along the minus strand of CAYXQZ010000218.1, from coordinate 814 downwards.
AGTGCCGAAACTTTACGACCACCATTGGCAAAACTTTGCGAATTTGATGTAGCTTGCAAAAAGAATGATTTAAAAGGTTGAACGTCCAAACCTTCGCCAGTTAATGCAGGCAAATAATTTGTGCCATTATAAGCATAATAAGTAGCGCCAGGACTTGTAGATCCTAAATTGAACTTAGTCGACAGTGGCGAAATTATTAAATTCCAATCTCTATGTTCTTCGTTAGAATTATGCCTGTCGGTAGTAACCGATGCTCCATTTATACTAAAAAAGTTACCAATATTACTTCCCCTCGAAGTAAAGTCAATGGTGCCAGCACTATTTTTATAAATAATATAACCTCTGTTGGCAGTAAATGTTTTGCTTGACACATTGCCCCAATGTATTCCTTGCCCCGTGTAATTAGCTGTACCCGCCGATGCACGTGTATCACCATTGTATTGCATAACTATATAATCAGCTCCTGAGTTTAAATCACCCCAAGTTAATGGCGTTTGTGAACCGCCATTAAATACATCAGCCGACGCTACATTAAATGGGAAGCCCATAAATTGCCACTTCAAAGGGTTTGAGAACGTTTTGCGTACAATAAGTCGAGCATTTGCCCCTACTGTTATATTGCCAGTATTCCAAATTTGTCCTGAATTACCTAATGCATCAACCTCAATAACCAATTGATTTGTTACTAAAATCTGTTGGTTTGTGGTTAATTTGGCATAACTTCTGATTAACAAAGAGTTTGTGGTTATTGGGCCACCAGCGGTTATAGAGGTATTATTTCTGATTTCAATACTATTAGCAATTGCATTTGTTG
>CAYXQZ010000217.1:0-5088 GCA_964466415.1 uncultured Paludibacter sp. | reverse complement strand
AACTAAAAGCGGCACTTTCAACATCGATCCATGTTTTTATAAAAATGCAGTAGTAACGCAAAGCAATGTGTTGAGTCCTGTTTGCGAAATTCAGACAACCAATCCACGCAGCGGACTTTATTCGGTAAAAACATCTGGAACAATGAGTTCTACAGGCCCTTCAAAGTTTGTTTACAAGATAGCCACCACCAAAATTGCTGTTAAACCCAACATGATGCTTTCATTTTGGAAAAAAACAGAAAACGATTATGGACGCTATGTTTCCATCGATTTGCGATCGAAAAAAGGGGTATATTTGAGTAGTTCGTATACCGACCAAAATGGTTTAAGTATGAATCCAGCTATTGCTCGTGGCACTGTAGGTGGAGGTTGGGAAAAATTCAACTGTGAATTTGGTAAGGGTGTTTTGTTAGGCGATACCATAACCGATATTTATATAAACTACGATCACGCAGGTGCTGGCACAACTACTTATTTAGCGTATTTTGATGATTTATTGATTGAAGAAAATCAAAATCCAAATGCAGTAAATGAAATTACTGCCAATAATGCATTTTCAATTAGTCAATTGTCTGGAAGTGGTTTACTAGTGCTAAAAGTGAATGTACCAGGAGATTATTTAATACAAGTAAGTGATATTTCGGGAGTACAACTACTCAGCAAAAAATCGAATCAACCAATCGAAACCATTGATTTGAGCAAATATGGAAACGGTGTGTATATTTTGAAAATAACGATGAATAATAAAAAGTATTATCAGAAAATAGTGAAGACTTAAGAAAGAAAACATGAAAAAATCAAACATTATTCTTACCTCAGCAACCATTGTATCGGCTGCTATTCCGTTTTTTATTTCAGCAAAGGAAAAACCCAAGCAAAGGCCAAATATTCTTTTTATTATGGCGGACGACCACGACTCGAAAGCAATAAGTGCTTACGGAAGTGGTTTAAATAAAACACCGAATATTGATCGGATAGCTCAGGAAGGAATGCTTTTTCGGAATTGTTTTGTAACAAACTCCATCAGTGGACCTTCGCGCGCAGCTATCATGACTGGGAAATTCAGTCACAAAAATGGATTTTATGATAATAGTGCAGGAGTTGAATTTGATGGTGCACAGCAAACATTCCCTAAATTACTTCAAGGAGCAGGCTACCAAACCGCTATTATTGGCAAATGGCATTTGGGAAGTACACCAACGGGTTTCAATTATTACAGCATTCATATTGGTCAGGGAACTTATTACAGCCCTGAGTTTTTAGAACCTCAAGGCAAAAAAACATATACTGGCGCTTATGCAACAGATATTACATACGAAAACTCTATAAAATGGTTGTCGAAAGCCGATAAATCGAAGCCTTTTTGCCTGATGATGCAATTCAAAGCACCTCACCGCAATTGGATGCCGGCAGTAGATAAAATGGCTATGTACGAAGATCATTCATTTCCTGTTCCAGCCAATTTTTTTGATGATTATGATGGAAGACGAGCTGCGAAGGAACAAAAAATGAGCATCGAAAAAAGCATGAATTTGGGTGGCGATTTAAAATTGTTTGGTTATAAAAATACCGAAATGGGAGAAACGCTCGAAAATGAATTAAAACGCATGTCGCCAGAGCAACGTGCTGTTTTCGATAAAGTGTATCTACCAATAAAAGACCAATTTGAATCAGCTAATCTCACAGGAAAAGAACTAACGCTGTGGAAATACCAACGTTATATGCGCGATTATATGAAATGTATTTCGTCGGTGGACGATAATGTGGGGAAAATGATTGATTACCTGAAAGCAAACGGACTTTGGGAAAATACCATTGTGGTATACACTTCCGATCAGGGTTTCTACCTGGGCGAGCATGGTTGGTTCGACAAGCGCTTTATGTACGAAGAGTCGTTTCACACGCCTTTGCTTGTTTCGTATCCAAAAATGATAAAGAAAGCAACTGAAACAAAAGCCCTGGCTCAAAATATTGACTTTGCCGCCACTTTATTGGATTTTGCAGGAGTGAAAATTCCAGCCGATGTACAAGGTGAATCGCTCAAACCCATATTGAGCCAAACCAAACAAAAAGTAAGGGATGCATTGTATTATCATTATTACGAATTTCCACAACCTCATGCCGTTAAACGTCATTATGGCATTCGAACCGACCGGTATAAACTGATTCATTTTTACGACGACATTGACGAATGGGAGTTGTACGATTTGAAAAATGACCCTACTGAAATGAAAAATCAAATCAACAATCCACAGTTTGCAAAAATTAAACAGACTATGATGGTCAATTTGCTCAAGCTTCAAAAGAAATATGACGATACCGAGCCAACAAAAAATTATTTGAAAAATTGATTAACTCTTCTTAAATAATACTGTAATTTATAATACAAATGAAAAAATACATAGTTCTATTTTTAGCATTTCAATTTTTTACTGCATTAGTCTGTTATTCAGCTGAATCAGTATTAGTTTATCCTGGCACAAACGGAAAACTTGTTTATGCTCCTTATGCAAATAATGCCGAAACAAATATGGATAATACTTTGCCAGATTTTTCGAATGTTGGGTATATGGATGGGGCTATCGGAGTGCCGGTAGGAGAAGCGCCGGTAAAAGTCACATTAAATCCAACGCCTTCTGGCGAAGACAGAACCCGCATTCAGGAAGCAATTGACCTGGTTTGTAATATGCCTCTTGATGCGAATGGATTCAGAGGAGCAGTATTACTTAAAAAAGGAACCTACAGATTGAATGATGGTAATATTCCGGTACTCTCTGATGGCTACGGTTATGCACTGAGAATTTGGGCAAGTGGTGTAGTTTTGCGTGGCGAAGGACAGGGAACCGATGGAACGATACTTTATTCAGATTTTGCGCTGAATCACACCATGATAACCCTTGAGCCACTTTCGCAATCAACATACGAGAGTAATATGACCCGCATTACCGATGCCTATGTAGGAACTGGTGCAAAAACGTTTACAGTGGCCGATGCAAGTAGTTATGCTATAGGAGATAATATAATCGTAAAATTTACGCCCAATAGTGCCTGGTTTTCGGATCTTAAAGTGACGACCGGGGGATATATTAACGATCCGGCTGATTATTGGACAGCAGAAGCAGTAGGTTACAACATTGGTTTTAAACGTAAAATAATAGCAAAAGTTGGCAATACAATCACCATCGACTGCTCGATTGTTCAACCCATGCAAACCAAATATGGTGGTGGACAAATAACAAAATACACCACAAACGGGCGATTAAGCAAATGCGGAGTTGAAGATTTGCGTATTGTGGGTATCGAAGATGGAGGTAGCCCTTCGGTATCAGGCAATGGAAATCGATTGCGGGTAGGGATAAGACCACGATTTTTGGATAATAGCTGGATTCATGGCGTAACAGTAACCCGCACATCCGAAGCTGCTGTCATGACCTGGGGAGTGATGAATGTAACCGTTGAGGAATGTGCCTATATTGATCCGCGGGGATCTATTTCTGGTGGATGGCGATATAGCTTTTGCTTAGATGCAGGCTCTGCACGTGTTCTTTTTCAGCGTTGTTACTCGGATTACGGACGACATGATTTTGTGACTCACGCCAGAATGCCTGGTCCCAATGTATTTGTTGATTGCTTAAGTACGCGCGGATTGAGTGCATTAGGTCCACATCACCGTTGGGCTACGGGAACATTATTTGATAATATAAAAGGAAGTACCGCAATGGAAATTACTGTATATGGTCCCGGCTCAGCTGGTCATGCCTGGCGTGGTGCACAAACAGTAGGATGGAATCTCGAATGCGCTGCTTATGTATGTGATGCTGCCATGGGATCTCAAAATTTTTTAATTGGAAGTATTGGAAATGAAAATAAGGGTTCAATTACCCCCACTATGTATCCCAATTTTGTTTTTCGTGGATATTGGGAAAAATCAGGCCCTAATGGTGCACATGTGGATACACGGAGTCTGTTTTTCAAACAACTGGAAGACAGACTTGGCAGTGAAGCAGTTTCAAACATCACAATACCAGAACAAAGAACCGGAAATATCTATAACAAACTGGCAGCCTGGGCGGGAAATGGTAAACTTGTTTCAGCCAATATTCCGGTTACAGGAATAGTTCTATTGCCAGCTACTTTAACTTTAAATGTAGGTAGTCCACAGCAACTTGCAGCAACAATAACCCCGGCCAATGCAAGTAATAAAAACTTAAGTTGGACTTCGGATAATACAGCAGTTGCTACTGTTAGTTCAACTGGCATGGTTACTGCGGTTTCGGTGGGTACAGCTACCATAACAGTTACTACTGAGGATGGTGGAAAAATAGCAACTACGGCCATTACTACAATTAATCAGATATTTGTGAGTAGTATATCGGTAAATCCTGCTACCGCAACAATTGCAATGGGTAACCAGCAGCAACTTACAGCAACTATCTCACCATCAAATGCATCAAACAAAAACATAACTTGGACATCGAGCGATACAAATGTGGCGACAGTAAACTCACTTGGATTGGTTAGTTCAGTATCAGCAGGTACTTGTAATATTACTGTAACTACTCAGGATGGCGAAAAAACGGCTATTGCTGCAATAACAGTAAATCCACGCCCGGTAAACAAAATTCTTTCTAATTGTGATTCGAACAGTGGTTGGACATCGTCGAACACATTGACAGTAAACAGCACCGATAAAAAAGAAGGAGCTGCTTGTCTGCAATCGGTTGGTTCAAAGACAGATGAATTTAAACGGGTTTTTACGACACCTATTAATACCGGATCAACCATTGAAAACGGAAACCTGCAATTCTGGTATTTTGTGTCGGACATAAACTTATTTGCTGCAGGCAATCAAGTTGAGCTAGGCAGTGGTGGTGTAGCCGATATAAATGAATTTAACTGGAGTATTGGCACCTTGCAAAATGGATGGAATTTGGTAACATTGCCTTTTAAAACTGCTGGAATAACTGGTGGTACACCCGATTTGAGCGCCATCAATTATTTACGTATGTATCATGTCAAAACAGCAAGTGTTACTACCAGAGTTGACCAAATAATTATTGTTGATGGCTCAATAAATGCAGTATCAGA
>CAYXQZ010000216.1:0-5130 GCA_964466415.1 uncultured Paludibacter sp. | reverse complement strand
AAATCACCCGTTTAGAGATGAAATTGAACAATTACGAATTTGTGTACTTTCAGCAGACAAAAACTTGACAGAAAACATAAAATGGAATGGACCAAATTATTGTTTTGACAATGAAGACAGAATTACTATGAGAATTCAGCCGCCGACGAAACAAGTACAACTCATTTTTCATAGAGGTGCAAAAAAACAAGAACAACCCAAGAACCCATTAATAGAGGATAAATTTAAACTTCTTATTTGGAAAGAAAACGACAGAGCAATTGCTACTTTTAAAAATAGGATAGACATAGAAAACAGTAAGGCGTACCTAACAGAAATTGTAAAAGATTGGATAAAAGCAACAAAATGAATTCGTTTTCGAAATTTTTGCTCATTAACTGCCTGAAATAAAAAGCAATAACACTCATGTCAAATTGAAAGAATGAAGGAATGATTGCTAGCAAAACAAAGAGTTCTTCGATTGCATTTTAAAGCAATGGAAGAACTCTTATTAAAAAAGATACAATTTGTTATTTTAACGGAACGTATCCCACTTTTTCAACTATTTTTTGACCTTCGGCTGATAGTATAAAATTGATAAAAGGAGCATTTTTGGCTTCTAATTTTTTGTCGTAATAGAAAAACAACGGACGAATAACAGGGTAAGTTTTATCCAAAGCCGTTTTTTCGTTAGGTGTAATATAGGTTTTACCATCGAACGAAACTTGCAATGCTTTGATATTCGACTCCATATAAGCTAAACCAATATAACCAATACCACCTTTTGTTTGACTGATTGATTGTACGATGGCACCAGTTGCAGGCATACTTAAAATTGAATTCACATAGTTTTTATTTTTTAAGACAAACTCTTTGAAAAATTCATAAGTACCTGAACTTGTTTCGCGTGAATAAGGTACAATTTTTAGATCGGCTCCACCTAGTTCTTTCCAGTTTTTAACTTTACCTGTAAAAATACTTTCAATTTGTGCACGTGTAAGTTTCGATATCGGATTCGAAGGGTGAACAATAACTGCCAATGCATCGTAGGCAATAATTTTTTCAACTATTGATTTTCCAGCTTCCTGGCATTTTACTTTCTCGTCGAATTTCATTTTGCGCGACGACATAGCAATATCCGTTGTACCATCGAGCAATGCAGCAATACCTACACCACTACCGCCACCAGTTACGGTGACTGATTTTCCTGTTTTTTTACCATACACTTCAGCCTCTTTTTGAGTCAAAGGTAATACAGTGTCGCTTCCTTTAATTTTTTGTGCAACTGTAGGCAATGCCATGGCACAAATAAGCATGATAGATAAAATCTGTTTTTTCATTTTTAATTGTTGTTTTTTTTGTAATTTCTAACTTTAAAACTTATATTGCATTCTGATAGTAATCAAATTATCATTTACGTTATGGAAATAGCCCTTAACTTTAGTAGTTTCGTTTGTAATAATATCGTAATAAGCTGATAATTTGACATTTTGATTTAGACGATAAAAATAACCTAGACCAAGAGTTTGATAAGCCATGTCAGCTTTTCCAGTTTTACTTCCTGCTAAACCAACTTTATCACCGGTAATTTTAGTATTTGGGTCGTACCAATCGTACTTTAGGGTAATACTATGTTTTGTATCGGCAATATCTTGCACAAACTGAACATATCCACCAGAAAAACTACGAATATATGTATCGGCCGACACTACTGCAGTTGCCGTAGGACTGCTAGAACTTGTAGCACTTCCGGGCTGACTACCAGTCAGATATTCTGCACGAATAGCTGAAACACCCAACGGAGAACTAACACTAAACTGTCCATCCACACCCATATATTGTCGTTTAGCAAAACCATTTAAATTGGCAGCGTCAGCATTTTCAACAAATACATCATTTGCAATGGAGTAAACTTTATTGGTAGGTTGTAAAATTGAACCATCATAAAACGAGAGTCCGAAACCATACTTCATGGTTGGAGTAGCATTATTATAACTCAAATGTCCGATAAAATCTTTTTTACTGTCGGTATCAATACTTATTCCATTACCAGCAAAAAGTCCTGCTTCGAGTTTTAATACATACCAAGGCGAAGCTTTGGGAGCTTGTAGTATTAACATAGCACCTAAGTCACTTTCGTCAGGGAAAAGCGTTTGTGTAATTCTCGATCGTTCGGGCGATTCAAGTCTTGACGAAGAGTAAGCAATTTCGTAACCAAAAGGGCGATCGTAAACACCACCTTTTACGCTTACATAACCAATCCATGGATCAATTACTTGCACAAAACCATTTTTAAGTGTAACACTTTTTTCAGTCATTTCAAATTCGAGCACTCCCATATTGCCATTGTCTTCGTAGGTAGCTTTTAACCTTCCACGGCGATTACCAAAACGATTATAAGTGTCAGTTTCAGAACCGTTTTTTGCTGTTCCCACTTTCATATCGCGAGGACCCGACCCCATTGAGTCAATTTGCGCCGATTGAAACTGTGGCTGTAAATAACCACTAATTTTTAATTTCTTAAGTGAAAATAACGCATCTTCGGCCAATGTTACGCGTTGTTCCAATACATTTAATGTATCAACGTTTTCTACTATTTGAGCAGAAATTGCAAAAGGAGACAAGGCACAGAATGCCAATACTTTTAATGTTTTTAAATCCATTTCTTTTTTCGATTTTTAAAATTATTTTTAAACTCGATGCAAAATTAAGTATCACTCGTTACATTCTCTTTACGTATACATTACATTTGTATTACATTTAATGGAAAATCTCATTTTAAAAGCATTTGTAGATTTTTGAGTTCAATTTGATTATATGAAACACTTATTAAAAATGCTACAAAACGCTTCACACTACATTAAAATAAGCATTTTAAATATGTAACATTTATGTAATATGATTTTAATGACTTTGTAATATCTATTACTTTTCTTTGCAGTGCAAAAATAACATATAAAAAGAACATTGCAAGTGAAAAGATTTTTTGAAAAATTAATTGAAGGTTTTTTATTAATAAGTGGTAGCATAACAAGTATTACCATACTATTAATAATAATATTTCTATTTAAAGAAGCATCGGGATTATTTACAACACCCGTAGTGGAGGAAGGTTATGTATTGGCTTTTAATAAAGAAAATCCGGTTAAACATCTTAACGCCTATCAAATAAAACAAATTTTTGATTCCGAAATATCAAACTGGAACGAAGTTGGTGGCAATGATATGCCAATAGAAGTAGTACGCTTAAGCGATTTAACCAACTACTACACCGAAGAAGAACTCGGTGCTGAGTTTGAACATATACCTGCTAAAGCCAGTGAATTAACAGCTAAAACTCCCGGAATTGTACTGTTTTTGCCAAAGCAATATGTAGCCAAAAAGTTCGACGGCATCCTGCTCGATCACGAAACCATACGACCGGGCGATTTTTTTGGAGGTAAAGAGTGGTACCCCACTTCTACCCCATCAGCGCAATTTGGTTTACTTCCTTTAATATTAGGTACTTTTTGGGTAAGTTTAGGTGCCATTTTATTAGCATTGCCATTTGGGTTAGCAGTAGCCGTTTATTTAGCCGAAATTGCATCAATGCGTGTTCGCAATGTTTTAAAACCGCTTATTGAATTACTTGCCGGAATACCGTCGGTTGTTTATGGTTTCTTTGGTTTGGTAGTTATAGTTCCGTTTTTACAACAAACATTTGGTTTACCAGTTGGCGAAACAGCATTGGCAGGCAGTATAATACTTGCAATTATGGCATTACCAACCATTATAACGGTAGCCGAGGATTCGATGCGTACTGTGCCGCGAGCCATGAAAGAAGCGAGTTTGGCATTGGGAGCTACACATTGGCAAACCATTTATAAAGTGATAATTCCGTATGCAAAATCGGGTATTATGTCGGCCGCAGTACTTGGCATAGGACGCGCAATAGGCGAAACAATGGCTGTACTTATGGTAACAGGAAATGCAGCAGTTATTCCGCATACATTGCTTGAACCAGTACGTACCATTCCGGCAACTATTGCAGCAGAGCTTGGCGAAGCACCCGTGGGAAGTGGACATTATCAGGCATTGTTTGCATTAGGAGCAATACTATTCCTTATTACCATGATTATTAGTATCAGTGTCGAAATTATTTCAAAGAAAAAATATGCAAAGTAAACGTATATCGCAGGCAATAGCTTTTACGCTTTTTAAATTAATGAGCTATGCTGTAATAGTTATATTAATATTAATACTTGGTTTTATTATATCAAAAGGTATTGGTGTTATAAACTGGGAATTTTTAACAGCTGCACCCGAAGAGGGAATGACAGAAGGTGGAATTTTTCCAGCAATTGTAGGAACATTTTATTTAATAATTGGAAGTAGTTTGTTTAGCTTCCCCATTGGTATAATGTCAGGTATTTACATGAACGAATATGCAACTGACAATAAATTGGCTTCGTTTATACGTATTATGACCAATAATTTAAGTGGTGTACCTTCGGTAGTTTTTGGATTATTTGGCATGGCACTTTTTGTAAACACCTTGGGATTTGGCGATTCCATTCTGGCTGGGTCATTAACACTTGGATTATTATCGCTTCCATTGGTTATACGCACTACCGAAGAATCGCTCAAAGCCATCGAAAACACTTTTCGCGAAGGAAGTTTAGCGCTTGGAGCTACAAAACTACAAACTATTCAAAAAGTAGTTTTACCTATGGCTTTCCCAAATATTATTACAGGATTAATATTATCCATTGGAAGGGTCTCGGGCGAAACAGCACCCATTTTGTTTACAGTAGCCGCTTACTTTTTACCAAAATTACCAAACAGTATTTTTGACCAAGTAATGGCACTTCCTTATCACTTGTATGTAATATCAACCAGTGGAACCGACATTGAAAAATCGCGAGCAATGGCTTATGGAACTGCTTTTGTGCTTATTTCCATTATTTTGATAATTAATATATTAGCCAGTGTGCTGCGGAATTATTTCGCTAAAAAAGTAAAAATGAATTAATAAACGTCGAAGGTCAAAGGACAAAGGTCAAAAGACTTTGGACATTAGACTTTAGACATTAGACTAAGAATATGCTAACAATTGATGCAAAAAATGTTGATTTTTATTACAGTGAGTTTCATGCACTGAAAAACATCAAC
>CAYXQZ010000215.1:0-5138 GCA_964466415.1 uncultured Paludibacter sp. | reverse complement strand
ATTCAATAAGTAGAGGCATACGTAAAACTACCCACTTCAATTTAAAAGATTTTTTTGTTAAGGTTTATAATTTTTTACAGTATTAACAATCCTGATTCCTATTTTTGCTTTCACAAATTTATGAATTAAAACCACCCCTCATGAAACGTACACTTTGCAACACAATCAGATTTTTTATTTTGACAGCTATTCTCAATTGCTGTTTGGTTGGAGCATTTGCATCCAATACAAAAATCACAGCCGATTCTTTGTTATGCGATTCCATTATTACGCATAAATTAGTTGGAAAATATGCAGGTGGTTCAACTACAGGTACCGGTCAACCACTTTATTACGATTCAACATTATCGATTAAAAAACAATACTTTAAATACACCACAAATGGGCAAATGTCCGAGCATCAAAATTACGAGGAGTTTGCCAGTAGCGATAAAGATTTAAAACGAGTTAAGGAGTTCGATAACGCTGGTAGATGTATTTTGGAGGCAGTATACGCATGGAGCTATACCACAAAATTGTGGACTGGAAAGAGCAAAAACGAATATGCATTTAATGCACTAGGTCAAAAAACGTCTTCGAGTAGCTTTACGTGGAATGTATCGAGCACTACATGGGTAGGTTCAATGAAAAACGAGTATAATTATGATAGTCAAAGTCAACTCATTTCTGAAATTTCATATAACTGGAATTCGTCTACTTCCGATTGGAAAGGGAGTCAGAAGTATGATTACGGCTATGATTCAAATGGTTTTCAGAATTATAGATTAACGTATACTTGGGACGCTACACTAAATAACTGGAAAAATCAATCGAAAAAAAACTATACTTTTAATTCGAACGGACAGGAGCTTAGCAGCCTGAATTATATCTGGAATAGTACCACAAACAGTTGGGCCGAAAGTCAGAAAACCCTGAACGAATACGATTCAAAAGGGAACCAAACCTATATGGAAGCGCAAATATTTATGTCAGGAACGTGGTATATAAGTGCAAAACAAAAAGTAGAAATAAATTATAATAACTTAGGAAATCCTCAACTAGCAACTACCTATGCTTGGAACACCCAAACCAACAACTGGAAAACAGAAGCTAGATACAAAGTTGAGTACACTTACAATCAAAGCAATCAGCTAATTAGCGAGAAAACAACAGGAATTGAACCAGGCTCATCATACTTGACTGGTGAAACCAAATATGAATACGACAATAGAGGTCGTAAAATAATGACTGCTAGTTTTGATAACCTGGCTAAAGGCAAACAAAAAACCGAAATGGCTTACGATGACAATAATAATTTGATTATGAAAGCCGATTACACTTGGAGTACCTCAACTAATAATTGGCAAGGAAATAATCAAAAGTACGAATACGCTTTTGATACGTATGGAAATAAAACACTTGAAATGACTTCATCGTGGGATTTTACGAATAATGTGTGGCAATACACTGGTACTAAATACGAATACGCCTTTAATGTAAATGGTGGTGTAACATTAAATTTGAGTTATACTTGGGATACTTCAACAAAAACATGGAAAGGTTTATCGAAAGAAGTAACCAATTATAATACAAACAATCAAAAAATTGTTTTTTATAAATATGTTTGGAATGCAACAACATCAACGTGGATAGACAATCAGAAAATAGATTACACTTACAATACAAAAAAACTATTAACCAGCGAGTTAAGCTCAACTTACAGTTCAAATGTGTGGACCATGGCATCGCGCTATGTATTTAGTTATTCAAGTACTAACATGTTGAAAATTGTACAATACGATACCTACAGCAAAAACTTTTCGTATTGGCACTTTATTTATCGTGATAAATATTTTTACACAACCCGAAATTTTGTTAATCTACTCAAACAGGAAGTATTGAGCCTCAATGCAACTCAACGTAATTTAGCAAAGGGATTAAGCACAACTTTAACTGCCACAATTAGCCCAACAAATTCAGCAAACAGAACAATAATTTGGTCATCGTCGAATCAGCACACTGCTACTATCGACAATACAGGCAAAGTAACAGCACTCGAAAACGGCACAGCCACAATTACGGCTAAAACATCTGATGGTAAACTCGTAGCTACTTGCAGCATTATAGTAGGAGCTCCGGCCTCAACTGCATTGTATAATTTAAAATCGCAATCGGCTATTAGTATTTATCCAAACCCATCCAGCACATTTATTACTGTAAGTTCGGATGAAATAATTAATAAAGTTGAAATAATTAACCTACAAGGCGTTAAAGTGATGGAAATCGATTCAGATAATAATCAGAAAACAATTGATGTGAGCAATTTGAAAACAAACACATATCTTTTGAAAACATATACCAACAAAGGAGCTACAACTAATTCAATCATTATAAACTAAAATAAATGAATTCGCACAAGATAAAAGTGTCGATTATTTCAACAAGATAATTTTTTTTTCATAGGAACGCTGTTTGCTTTACACAAGGGAATCTATCCAACCGATAGGTTCCCTTTTTCAATGTCCTTAATGTAATTGGAAGGTGATTGGTTGGTGAATTTACGAAATGCCGCATAAAAGCTAGTGCGGTTACTAAAACCACAATCGTAAGCTATGGTTTCTATTGTGCTTTTATTCATTTTCATGTCGGGCAACAAAAGTTTCGCTTTTTCGACCCTGAATTTATTAATTAAATCAGAAAAGTTTGTTTGTAACTGACTATTAATGACCATCGATAAGATATTAGTTGTAACACCCGTTTTGTTCGATAAATCAGTTAATGAAAATTCTGGAATAAGGTAAAGTTTTTCGTTTTCCATCAATTCATTAATCTGATTTTTAATACTTTCTATTTTTTCATCTGACAATCTTATAGTTGCATATTTAAGCGTATTATCAGCCGATGATTTATGCGTTTTTTCATTTTCACTTATGTTTGCTCTGTCCAATTTCCACATCCGCAGAAATAAATACAGAAAATAAATTTGGCCAAAAACAGGCATATAAACAATAACATAGTTAATATCAACTTTTAATAAAAATGGCACAAATGCCATTAACTGAAGTGCAAGCATAACCCCAAGTATCTCAATTCGTTGATTGCGGGTCGATATTTCATGCTCCACTTTCCTGTTTCGTATTTCCTTAATGAATAACCATATATTGGCTCCAACCGAATAGAACACAATTATAAGGTTAAATAATACGGAAAAGATAGTCATTTCACCTTTCTCGGCTAATTCAATAGTTTTTTGGGCCCAAGCAGGATTAACTATACTTATAATAATAAACGGGATGTATAAAAAACTCGGTAAAAAGAGGAGTAAATTTTGCGAAAACTTATTGGTTGGCTTTTTGGTATGATTACGAATAAATAAAATGACGTAGGCTCCAAAACTAACATTTATTATCAACGAAAAATGATAAAACCAGATATTACCATATCCCAAAAAAATATGAAGATTATTAATCATGGCTATTGCCGATGAAAAAATTATCCAACCCAACCAAAAATAAAATCGATGGTTTTTGGACTTAAACCAGCAAACTAATGAGGTTACGAGCAAGTTAATTATTGCAATCGACGAAATTATGGAAACTGCCTTTTCTCCCATACATTAACAATTATCAATTTTTCAATCAATTGCAAAAGTAATAATAAAATGCAAAAAAATTATTCTTTAAAAATTTAATTCATCTACATTGAGAGCAATATTGCCTCGCACATTGGCATTTAAACGTATAGCGCCTGGAACTAAATCGAGACTTTTAACCGACACTTGATTCAGTTTTCCGGTAAGCGATACGCCATCGTACACTTTGTAATTGCTTAGCATTTTGTTTGCTTCGGCTTTCATGCTTTCGAGTTCAGCTTTTACAGGATATGTAAGATAAGGAGTTATTTTTTTAATTATCAGCCCATTAAGCAACCAACCAGCCGATTTCACTAAGGCGTTTTTTGTTTTTAAATCAAATTCAGGATTTAGAACTTCAACGGCCACTTTTTCGGCATTGTAGGCAAGAGTTCCTGTAAAATAAATTCTACCTTTAAGCGAGCCAGTTACATCAGCTACAAACACAGGTTTGCCATTGCTCCCAAAAACCGACAAATCGGTAATAGTAATGCTTTTCTTGCCTTCGGTAAATGTTTTATTCACTAACTGCGATTTTGCCATCTCCGAAATTTTATCGTAAGTGGCATCGGCAGCAATATTCAGATTAAATTCTTTGGGTTGAGTTGCTGCCATTTTGAAAGCTGGAACTGCTGTAGGCTTATTTTGTTCAGGCTTTACGCCCATAAACGATTCAATAAGTGCTTGCAACGATATCGACACATTTAATTTCTGTCCTTTTGTTTCGAAAGGTGAAACTAACACATCTTTAGGTGTAATACGCACCCAAAGGTTATTCTCAGCACTTACCTGCATAGGTTTTTGAGCTTCAGTCCAAGCCATCGTTACGTATTTTTTCAAATCTACCATTTGAGCTAATGCAGCATCAATCTGGTCAGTTATCAGTTTCTCGCTTTTTTGCAAAGCAATGTTAGCAATAGGAGTTACGGGAACAGATACACCAATTACATTCAGTTTAGGAGTTTCAATCCACTGAAAACCATTTGGAGTAGTTTTAGCTACCAATTTCCAATTCTTATCAATTTCGATGGTTGTTTTGTAATTCAGCGCAATACTTCCATTCGCTTCGTAGTTATCGCCTACCGAAAGTCCAAATTTCTCTACTGTCCATGCAAAACGAGTCCACAATTTAAGTGGCACACGGTATTCAATTACATTATTTTTTACGGTAAACGAAAAATTCTGAGCTTTCCAAATTTTCACGCTTAAATCCTGATTATTTAGCTTATCGCCTTCGAAAATCAGTCCGTTCATTTTTTTATTAATAGCAGCTTCCAGCTTTTTTACGTCTACTTCTACTTCCAAAGGCAATTCGGACATTGCCGGAGCTAAGTTCGATGGCAAATACGATTCTTTAGGACGTTCAATTTGCATTGTAGTTTTACACGACACTGTTAATGCGATGATGGCAGCTAATACGGCTAGTTTTGAAAAGGTTTTGTTCATTTTTTAAGTTATTAAAATTTGGATGCAAAGATACAAAAACTTCTTTCTGTACGAATAACATTATGCGCTGAAATATTGTTTG
>CAYXQZ010000214.1:0-5152 GCA_964466415.1 uncultured Paludibacter sp. | reverse complement strand
CAAACCCGGCAGCATTACTTTTGCCTCCCGAAAAAGTAGTAGTGGACGAAGGAGTTGGAAAGAAAAGACAGGATATTTGATTACCGAATTGGCCAACGCGGCATCACACCATTGCAGTATGAATAATTTTGAATTGGAAATGGCTGCAAAAGTTTTGCTACAAGCCATTAAATCCGAATTGCTCAATAGCAACCATGTATGCCTCGAAGGCTTTGGCACCTTCTCGCTAAAAGCTGGTAGCCGAACAGTGAAAACAACCACCGAATTACGAGCCGAATCCATTCGCGTTAAAAAGGTGGCCTTCAAGCATTCTACTATATTGATGAATGAAATGAAAAAGGCAACGTTCGAAAAATATTCGGATAAATAACGATTTTTTTTTAACATTCTGCTCCAAAGATATAAATAAATAAATTAACGATTTATTGAAATTAGTTTGTGCTTATGCTCGTTTTTGGCATAGTAATGTGGTATCTTTGCTAAATAATCAACTAATAAGTACAATTATGGATTCTACAAATACATGGAACGATGATTACCAGCATCAACAGAATAAAATAACCCGCTTAAAGGAGATTTATTACGATTATGAGAATAAGTTAGCTCTGCCAGTTCATTCACGATATTATTATGATTATTTGAGTAGTCAGTCGAAAAGTAAAAGCATAGACGAAAAATTACGTGATTTAGGATTTTTAGTGAGCAATGGATTTGATTTATATGCTGATATTCAGAATTATAAAAAAGACAGAGAAGATTATATTACGAGTGTAATTCCGGATACATTTATTTGCTACATAGTTTATATGCGCCATGGTGTTCGTATCCACTCTACAACTAACCTGCTGAAAAAACTTACTGAAAAGGAAATTATTCAACTTTTTGAAAATGAAGTTAAGCTCAGGTATAATAGTCGGGAGCATTGTATGGAAACATGTACATGGGAACTTGAAAAGGTCGTTGAAATAGCAAATCATGATAAAGTTAGATTCTTTAATCTTTTATATTCTTGTGAAATGACTGAAAAAACTTTAAATATTTAATTTGTATTTTTCAGAAAGTTCGTTTACCTTTGCATAAAAATTGATAGTATGGCAAAGCCAATAAAAGAAACTCCTGTTTTAACAGGTAAAGATGCTAAGGATTTTATGAAAAATCTGCAAAGTTCATCTACACATAAAGTAGATGCTGCTACGCGTGCAAAAATTAAAACCAGTTTTGAAAAATTAAGTGCTATTGCTCAATTCTAAATGGAAGCAGGTACTAAGCTGATTAGGTTGTCATTAGACTCGGAAATAAAATCGTTCGATTGTGGCGATTCCGATTTGAATGAGTTTCTTCTTAATGATTCAAAGAAATTTATATCTAATTTGCTTGCAGTGACTTATGCGATTGAGGATGACGATAATACGATTGCTTTTTTTAGTTTGTTGAATGATAAAATATCAATAGTTGATACTGAAAGCAAGTCGCAATGGCGAAAGCTTGTGAAAGATAAATTGCCTTTTGGTAAACGTTTTAATAGCTATCCTGCTATGAAAATTGGTAGATTAGGCGTTTCAGAGCTTTACAAAAATCAAGGTTGGGGTACCGATATTTTAAATTACTTGAAAGATTTGTTTGTTACCAACAACAGAACAGGCTGTCGGTTTATTACAGTTGATGCATACAAAGATTCGCTTAAATTTTACGAAAAAAATGGTTTTAAATATTTAACAACTACGGATATAAATGCTGATACACGTTTGATGTTTTTTGATTTAAAGCAATTGTAAAAATACTAAATTCTATTTGAAGAAAACGGACTTACCTATTTTATTAGGTAAATCCGTTTGTTTTTTGCATTATTCATTCAATCAGCAATTTAAACTTTCTTCTTTCTATATAGCTTTATGTCTTTTGATTTATAAAATAGTAAATGGTACTTGAAAAAATAGTAAATATCTTGCTTTTGTATTTACGGAAAAAGTTGTATCTTTGCAGTCCAAATTTCGATTTAGTAAATAATATGTCTAACCCGCTAATTTATTAGCACTTAAAAAACAATTTTCCTAACATGGAAGAAAACAAAAATCTATCGGAAGAAGTAATTCCAGCCGTAGAAGAAACACAAGCAGCCGAAGTTGTTGCTGTAGAAGAAACTGTAGTTGAAGAAGTAGTGGCTGAGGCTGCTCCTGTAGCTGTTGAAGAAGAAGCTCCTGTAGCTGAAGAAGTAGTAGAAACTGCTGTAGTTGAAGAAGTTGCTGAAGTGGCTGCTCCTGTAGCTGAAGAAGTAGTAGAAGCTCCTGTAGCTGAAGAAGTTGCCGAAGAGGTTGCTCCTGTAGCTGAAGAAGTGGTTGAAGTAATTGAAGAAGCGCCTGCTAAAGTAGTGATTGTTGCTGCTCCAGCATCGTTGAATCCTGAAGCTGACTTTGACTGGGAAGCTTACGAAAAAGGCGAAGTGCTTACTGCACAACAAAAAGAAGATCTTAAAATTGTGTACGACAACACTTTGAATGCTATTAAAGACAAAGAAGTGGTTGAGGGTACAGTAATTTCGATTAACAAACGCGAAGTAGTAGTTAACGTAGGTTACAAATCGGACGGTATTGTTCCAATGAGCGAATTCCGTTATAATCCTGATTTGACTGTTGGCGACAAAGTGGAAGTTTATATCGAAAGCCAAGAAGATAAAAAAGGACAATTGCTCCTTTCGCACAAACAAGCTCGTGCTACTCGTTCATGGGATCGCGTAAATGCTGCTCTTGAGTCGCAAGAAATTGTAAAAGGTTTTGTAAAATGTCGTACTAAGGGTGGTATGATTGTGGATGTATTCGGAATTGAAGCATTCCTTCCAGGTTCACAAATTGATGTGAAACCAATCCGCGATTACGATGTATTTGTAAATAAAACAATGGAATTCAAAGTTATTAAAATTAACCACGAATTTAAAAACGTTGTTGTATCGCACAAAGCACTTATCGAAGCTGAACTCGAAAATCAGAAAAAAGATATCATTAGCAAATTACAAAAAGGTCAGGTATTGGAAGGTACCGTTAAAAACATCACTTCGTATGGTGTATTTATCGACCTTGGCGGCGTAGATGGTTTAATCCACATTACTGACCTTTCATGGGGTCGTGTAACGCATCCTGAAGAAATTGTAGCGTTGGATCAAAAATTGAACGTTGTAATTCTTGACTTTGATGATGAGAAAAAACGTATTGCTCTTGGTTTGAAACAATTGAACGCTCACCCATGGGATGCACTTAGTGCTGAACTTAAAGTTGGTGACAAAGTAAAAGGTAAAGTAGTGGTTATGGCCGACTACGGTGCATTTGTTGAAATCGCTCCTGGTGTTGAAGGTTTGATTCACGTTTCGGAAATGAGCTGGTCACAACACTTACGTTCTGCTCAAGATTTCTTGAAAGTAGGCGAAGAGGTTGAAACAGTAATCATTACTTTGGATCGCGATGAACGCAAAATGTCGTTAGGTGTAAAACAATTGAAATCAGATCCATGGGAAGCTATCGAAGAGCGTTATTCTGTAGGTAGCAAACATGTAGCTAAAGTACGTAACTTTACTAACTTTGGTGTATTTGTTGAAATAGAAGAAGGCGTTGATGGATTAATCCACATCTCTGACTTATCGTGGACTAAAAAAGTAAAACACCCATCTGAATTTACACAGATTGGTGCCGAAATTGATGTTCAGGTATTGGAAATCGACAAATCGAACCGCAGATTAAGCTTAGGTCACAAACAATTGGAAGAAAATCCATGGGATGTATTGGAAACAATGTTTGTTGTTGACAGCATTCACGATGGTATCATTGTTGAAATGATGGATAAAGGTGCAGTAATTTCATTGCCTTATGGTGTTGAAGGTTTTGCAACTCCAAAACATTTGGTGAAAGAAGACGGAGCACAAGCTTTAGTTGACGAAAAATTAGCTTTCAAAGTAATTGAATTCAACAAAGATGCAAAACGCATTATCGTATCGCACAGTCGTGTACACGAAGATGTGAAACGTGCTGCTAAAGCGGAAGCCGCTGGCGAAAAAGTAGATGTTTCTACTCCAGTTGCTGCTCCTGCTGCTAAAAAATCGGCTCCTAAAAAAGCAAAAGCGGAAGCTGCTCCTGTAGCTGCAAGCACTTCTGAAAAAACTACATTGGGCGATATTCAGTCATTGGCTGATTTGAAAGACCAATTAGTAGAAGCTGCTGCTAAAACAGCTGCTAAAGCTGCAAAAAAAGCGAAAGCTGAAGCTGCTCCTGCAGTTGAAGAAGTTGTTGTAGCTCCTGTAGCAGAAGTAGCTCCAGTAGTTGAAGCCGAAGTTGCACCTGTAGTTGAAGCTCCTGTAGTTGAAGCACCTGCTGCCGAAGAAGCTGAAGAGGCTCCAAAAGCATAATTGACAAGCAGTTTTTTTTAAAACTATATTTCTTAATAAAAAAGTTGCAGGTGTAAATTGCCTGCAACTTTTTTTTATTAAATACTATTTGTATATTTGTGCCGAAAATATTTTAAAATTATATGCCTACAATTAGTGATTTTTTTGGAATATATATCCAAATAATGTTTCTTGATCATAATCCACCACATTTTCATGCAAAATATGGAAGTCAAAAGGTGACTATAGAAATAGAAAGTGGTATTGTAAAAGGTGAAATGTCAGAGAGGGCTTTAAGACTCATCTTTGAATGGTTAGACCTACATAGGACTGAACTTAGACAAGCATGGGATAAAGCAAAAAATGGAATAACACCAGATAGAATAGAACCATTAAAATAGAATTTTATGTTTTTAGAAGTTATAAATGCTCATTATATTGACAATTACAAACTAAGTGTATTGTTTAATGAAGGAACAAAAAAATCAATTGATTTTTATGAAATATTATTTGTAAAAGATTATCCTGCATTTAGACCTTTGAAGAATATCGAAATATTCAAGAATTTCACTGTTACAGATACATTAGAATGGGATAATGGTCAGATTGATATTGCTCCTGAGGCAATTTTTGAATTAGGAAAAACCGAATACCCAAATTAGTTTTTTTACTCTTTATAACTCAATATGGAACTCATTGTTCTCTCAGTTCTTTTCCTTATTAATGGTTTTTTTGCATTGTCCGAAATAGCAGTTGTTTCGTCCAAAACTTCGCGCCTCGAAA
>CAYXQZ010000213.1:0-5186 GCA_964466415.1 uncultured Paludibacter sp. | reverse complement strand
GCCCTGTCAGCACACTTTTCTTTACTTTCAACGGAAAACTATAGCGTGCATCGGCACGAAAATCGATTACATTTTCTTTGTAAAAATTCATATCAGGTTGCAAAACTTGGTTTGCAATCTTATAGGTTGCTTTTTCAAAAGTAGTTGAACCTATATCCGGCACTGTTGTTGCAATCGAATTCAGCTCCAAATTATCGCTCACACTAAAAGCATAACCACCAGCAACTTGCAACTTTACACGATGTTGATTTTTATTGAAAACACGAAAACTTCCACTTACTCCAAAACGTGAACGTTGGTTTTCGAACGCAGAATATGGCAATTGATAGATATTGCTAAAACCATAAAATTGGCCATCGACACCTGCCGACCACGAATAATCGGTGCCGTTGTTTAATAGATTTCTTAAACTGATATTGAAACTGGTATTGAAAGAAGTTGTTGAATATCTATTGTTATAAACATAAAGCGTAATCCAGTTTTTTGAAACATCATGTGTTAATGTATCCCTTGTTGTTACAAGTTCCTGAAGAAATTCATTTGCTGACCCATTCTGAAAACTTGATTTTAAATCAAACACTAATAAATTTTTATGAATACTGATATTTGCTTTCGAATTCAAATGGATTTTCGTTGTTAAAAATTCGCCGGGACCTTCTCTTTCAGAACCAAGCACTTCCTGTTTGCCCGATGACACGCCAATTGTAGATAACCAATCCAAGTTTTTTGTTAGAAAATTATATTGTGCTTCTGCAAAATATGCTCTATTAATGAATTGTCTGTCAAAACCGATATAAGCGTCTTTAATTCCATTTACATTCTCGTTACCTAGAAAAAAGTAATAACTAATATCAGGATCATCTTGAACTGTTGTTACCGAAGGCATTTTTTCTTTTTCAAAACGAAAACCTGAAGATAGTCCGACAATATTGTGGTTATTGATTCTATAAACAGCTGCTGGAGTAACTGAGTAATTCGCAACAAAAGTTCGGGTACGTGGATCACTTAATCTTGACATGTCACCTGCAAAATAATCTAAACCAACTCCCACACTCCATTTATCTTGAATATTACGACAAATCTTAGCATGTAGGTCAAAAGATTGAAGGTCATATCTCCCTGCAACACTATCTCCAAACAAATATGGCGAACTATTGTATGTATTAAACACATTGGACCATTTTCGATTTTCCTCCGTATTCATTTTAAATTCAAAACTCCCCCACGACATCCAATTTTTATTAATTTTATCATACCTTTCAGAGTTAAATTTTAGACCAAACTCTTTATTACCTTCTTGTGCACGATGTAAATTCCCACCTTCATTTCCGTAAGCAAGTTCAGTATTTCCATATTGTTGAAAATTGACAAAAGCTAAGCCTGCAGGATTATTTACTACCAACCAATTATTAGTAAGTTTGTGTAATTCAATTTGTTCAACAGTAGAATCCGTTTGTGCTATTAGGTATACTGGTGTTACGAACAAAATTAATATTATCAAGTTTTTTCGCATAATTCTTTTAATGTTTTGTTGCGATTTCGAACAATTATGAATGTTTATTCCAACAATAATGCTTTATCGTATTTTTTTTGAGTAGGATCATTCATTAAAGCCATATCAGTCTGGCTATTATTTGTATCAATCAGATAAATTCTATTATTATTTGATCTGCTCTTATCTACCTTACGTTCAATACTTTCGTGAGAGTTTCCTGAGGTGGAAGAAATTGTTTTATATCCTGCATCAATAAAACTTTGTAACCTTTTCGAATTTATATCTACTCCGGTACTTTTATACCCTAAGATTTCAACGCCATCTAAAACGTATTTTGCAGGGATTCTTAAAAATCGATTTCCTGAAGTTTTTCCGGGTGGATAATCCAATGAATAATTTGTAACATCCTCTGTAGTTTTAAATAGACAAATACTATTAACTCCACCTCTTTGTAGATTCAGACTTTTTAAACTAACGTAAGATGTATGAATCAATATCATTGCATCTACGTTTGGATTGTTTGTAGGTTTTGATATCGTGTTTTTAAACTCAAAATCTGCATTTTGTAGATTTACTGAGAATAAAGCGTTAGCTGTATGGTTAATAGCACTATTGCAAGCAACAATACTTTGGCCAGGTAAAATAGGATATTTAGTACCATCTCCCGGGAAACGAAAAACCTGACGGGCATGTATATTTGTTGGATTATCTTTTGCTGCAAAAGCAATTGGTGAATCTCCTTCTACCAATGCTAAATAGATTCCATCAATAAATTGAATTTCGTCAGAATTATTAAAAATCTCCACATAAACGTCTGCATCATATTTTGCATTGTTCAAATCTTTTGTGCCAGAGGCATATACTTTGCTGATTATCAGACTCTGTTTTACCGACAATAAGGTTGATATAGTTATGATACTATCTGAAAAAATCTTTTTTGAAGATGCAATTCCTGAGATAAGTGCCGGTCTGTTTTCAACCAAGGTATCACTCATGTTTATATACTCATCACTTGTAATATCCCAAGAGGTAGATATATTATAAATATCAGGAATTATATCTTTGAATATTGCTATTCCATTTTGATCAGTATTGGCAGTATAGGTCATTCGCTCGCTTCGCAAGCTAACTGTTTTATTAGCATACTTATATTCTTCCTTAATATTGTCAGGCATTGTAACTTTAACAGTATATGCTGATACAAGGGATAAGTTCTGCTCTTCTTTACAACCGAACATCATTGTTAACAAAGAAAATCCGATAATAAGTGAAAATAAATAATTTAAAACTTTCATAAAGTAAACTGATTATATCTGTACTTTTATAATTTAATACTTAATTCCATACCAAAGCTAAATTTTCCAACATTTTTTTGAGTAACAGTTGTTGAAGTAGATGTATTATGCCATGGTTCATAAAACAAAGTGTTGTTTACAAAGAATGAAAACCCTGCAACTTTTGATATTTCTTTTGTTAATCGCGTAGATATGTTCCAAATCGGATAATTATCTCTAACAGGAATTTTATCAGTATTATCTCTCACATTATCTTTCAACAAGTGCCCCAGAATTCTAGTATCAGGGTTGCCTAACATTTCTCTTGTAATAGGATATGTATTGAAACTACCGGTTTGATTGGCAACAATATATCCAATAGGCTCATATAATTCATAGGTAGTCCAAGTTGCATTTGACCAGGATACAAAAACAGTATTTGACATTACCATTTTTAGTGCAGGTATATTGGTAACTGCTCTAAATGTAGAGTTTAAACTACTATAATATCTTACAGTTTTACCTTCGTTGTAAATAAACTTAAATGGTGGAGTCTGATTATCTAAATAATAGTTATTCCAATTTGTTAATGATTCTCTTTCAGGGTTTGAATATGAATATCCTACCGATTTTGAACTTGATCTGGTATATGCTGCACTAAAATAAAAGGATGTACTCAAAAAAGAAGATCGTCCTAAATTAGCATCTAATTCAACACCCATATTTTGATTCCACTCACTGTTATTGTATAAACCTTTGGTTGAATATACTGTATCAACCCTAGCCGGTGGAGTGCTAGGATCAAGAACAGGTTTCTGATTCGCAATATACTTCAATCCTTTTCCAATTTCGTAATACTCAGCCAAATATGTAAAATAATCCGCACTACTTCCAAATCCATTTGGTGTAATATCACTAAAAGCCACAATGTTGATATTTCTATCTTTAGGTAACTTTATATCAATACCAATTTCGTATTTGGTATTTGTTGCATTTTTTAGCCCCACACTCCGTTTAACATCATATACCATGGTGTGATACATGACCATTTGTTCTGCAGGATTTGGTTGGTATGCTGTATTGGCAGCTATTCTATCGATATATTTTTTCTCAGGGTATAAATAGTTAAGTCCGGGAGTTTTTGAGTTTTGTCCAAAGCCCAATCTAAGATCAATATTTTTTGAAATTTCTACCGAAGCATTAATGCGTGGAGACAAAGCCGAAACCTGTTCTTCCATTCCGGGTTGAAGCATATTAAACCTGAGTCCGGCGCTAAGATTCGATTTCATACCAAACATTTTCCAGGTCATTTTATCTTCTAAATATCCTGAAATCTGATGGACAGAAGGAATATCATAATATGGTCGTGGACGGCCATCTTCATTAGTTTTTAATGGCAATAATGGATCGTCATTGTAATAGCCTAATGCTTTATTTTGCTCATAACGATATTCCGCTCCCATACTTATTTGATGTGCCCATGTCTTTTTTATATTAAATCCAAAGTTGTTTGTAA
This sequence comes from uncultured Paludibacter sp., assembly GCA_964466415.1. Classification (GTDB taxonomy): domain Bacteria; phylum Bacteroidota; class Bacteroidia; order Bacteroidales; family Paludibacteraceae; genus Paludibacter. Next base: position 901 of record CAYXQZ010000213.1, on the reverse strand, counting down.
GTTTGAAAAATATATCCTGTGGGTTACTTTTTACTCCTCCACTGCCAAAATACGAAATCGTTTTAAATGGAACTTCATAATAACCAGTATTTAAAGATGTGATAATAGGTTTAAATCCATTAGCAATAATTTTAGCTGTTTTATGTGACTCGCTAATTTGTGTTGAATACCCAATTACGTAGGATAAAGTCCGCATCCATGGTAGATTAAAAGCAATCTTGCCATCGTGGCTTATTTTAAAGTTATTATTTGTTTGTTTTTCCACTGTACCAGCTAATTGCGCATCTTCATCTGGTTTTGTCAGATCAACTAATCCACTGTAATTAAATTTGAAATTTGTACGCCAGTTTTTCAAAAATGTATTGCTGTAGTTTAACGATACAGAATATCGATCGAACGATTGTGTTTTTTTTCTAGGATCGCCCCAAGCTTGTACATAATCAAAGTTTGTATTTAAAAAACCTCCCTTTTTACCAAAAGCATAACCTTTTCCAATTGAAGTGTTTAATGTAGTAGGGTTAACTTTTGTACGTACTTCATAGGGAGATTTTCCCGATTTCGTTTTAACAATCACAGCACCTGAAGTCAAATCGCCATATTCAGCCGATGGAATTCCACGAATTACCTCAACTGATTCAATATTGTCAGCAGAAATCTGACGCATATCTACACCTTTGCCGCCAGTATCGTTATTTCCATCTAGTTTAGAGTCGATATTGGCGTTGTTTGACACTGGTATTCCATCCACAATAATTGATGCTCCAAATGAATTATTTTTGTCGAAGCCTGCATTCGATGCACTTCTTAGCTGTAAGGAATTAGCTTTTGTTAAATCGGATGTTTGCATGGTAGCACCCGGTAAAAGCTGCATCAAATCACTTAAGTTTGTTGCCTGCAAGTG
>CAYXQZ010000212.1:0-5196 GCA_964466415.1 uncultured Paludibacter sp. | reverse complement strand
AAAACTTTTTACGATTTTAAAACCAATGAAGTGATAAAGTAATTTTGAATAATAAACATCTGTTTTTAAACAGAAAAAAGCAACTGACCAAAAAAAATAAGCTAAAAATTTCTATCTCACAAAAAAACATATTATCTTAGTGCGATTTTTCGGGATAATAAAACAAACTCACAAACAAAATTGAAGACAGAAGCTTAATAATGCAGCACTTCAATTATTTAATAAAAAAGATGGAAAATAACTATTGTATTATTATGGCAGGTGGCATCGGAAGCCGCTTTTGGCCTTTCAGTCGCAACAATCGCCCAAAACAATTTTTGGATTTCTTTGGTACTGGTCGCTCACTTTTGCAAATGACATTTGACCGTTTTAGACACATGGTTCCAGCCGAAAATATTTTGATTGTTTCGAATGTGATTTACAAAGACCTCATTTTGGAGCAGTTACCCGAAATAAAAGCAGACCAAGTGCTTTTGGAACCAAACCGCCGAAATACAGCTCCTTGTATTGCTTATGCCGTAAACCGTATTAAAGCCATAACCGATAAAGCCAATATTGTTGTAGCTCCATCGGACCATTTAATACTTAAAGAAATGGATTTTGTTGAGACTATTAAAACTGGTCTAAATTTTATCGAAAACAATAACTCCTTACTCACTTTGGGAATTAAACCGAGCAGACCCGAAACCGGATATGGCTATATTCAGATAGGTGAAGGCGACACAGCGATGCGTAAAGTGAAAACATTCACCGAAAAGCCGAATGCTGATTTAGCACAAATATTTTTTGAAACAGGTGAATTTTTCTGGAATTCGGGTATTTTCTTATGGAATTTGCAAACTATTGACAATGCTTTTGACACGTTACTTCCCGAAGTTGCAACTAAATTTAACGAAGGAAAAAATGTTTACAACACACCTGACGAACAAGCATTTATCGACAAAATGTATCCTACTTGCCCCAATATTTCCATCGACTATGGAATAATGGAAAAAGCAGCTGATGTATATGTACTTTGTTCTGATTTTGGGTGGACTGATTTGGGTACTTGGGGCTCACTTTACGAAATGTCGCCTAAAGACGCCAACGAGAATGTGACACTCAAATGCCAAAGTATGTTTTACGAAAGTAAAAATAATATTGTAGCGCTTCCAAACAATAAACTTGCTGTAATTCAAGATCTTGATGGATATATTGTAGCCGAATCGGACAATGTATTGCTTATATGCAAACTGGAAGAGGAGCAAAATATTCGTCAATATGTAAATGACGCTACAGTAAATTATCAGGAAAAATATATTTAAAAATTAAATGGGACTTTTCAGTTTATATAAAAACAAAGAATACGGCTATCGCTACATTTACTACGACCCAAAAAAGGAAGAGAAAAAGGAGCGCGAAAAACAACGGGCTATGGAAGAAGGCACTATAGCCTATGAGCCAACTCTTAAAAGAGGAGTCTTTAGAGAGATGGCGAATAAAAATAAAAATTTCAGGTTAGAGCAAATGCGAAAATCGAATATTCGTTTAGCAATAATTTTAATTATTATGCTTACTTTTTTGTATTTGATTATTCGATAAAAGCTATTTAATTTATAATGAGTGATATTATCCATCTTTTGCCCGACTCGGTTGCAAACCAAATAGCAGCTGGAGAAGTTATACAGCGCCCTGCTTCAGTACTGAAAGAATTAGTTGAAAATGCAATAGATGCTGGTGCAACTTATATACAGGTTGTAATTAAGGATGCTGGTCGCACACTCATTCAAGTGTCGGACAATGGCAAAGGCATGAGCGAAACAGATGCTCGTATGGCTTTTGAACGACATGCCACCTCCAAAATAAAAGAAGCAGCAGACTTATTTGAATTACGCACTATGGGCTTTAGAGGCGAGGCATTGGCTTCGATAGCAGCTGTGGCTCAAGTTGAAATGCGCACCCGTCGACACGATGATGAGTTGGGTGTAGCTATTGAAATTGCCGGAACACGTGTTTTTAAACAAGAACAAGTGATGTGCGAAGCTGGAACTACTTTTTTTGTTAAAAATTTATTTTTTAATGTACCAGCGCGCAGGCGATTTCTGAAAAGCGACAATGTAGAAAAATCGCATATACTTACCGAGTTTTACCGTATTGTATTGGTAAATCCGTCCATCGAATTTTCGTTTTTCGATGGCGACGAAGAAATGTATCGACTACCAAGTTCGAACCTGAAAATGCGTATTGATGCTCTTTTCAGCTCTCAAAAAAAGAAAATACAGCAACAATTACTCTCTATCGAAACGGCCAATGGATTGGTCAATATTGTGGGCTTTATTGGCAAACCTGAGTTTGCTCAAAAATCGGCTCAGCAGTATTTTTTTGTGAATGGCCGTTATATGCGTCACCCCTATTTTCACAAGGCGGTAACGCTGGCTTATAATCAGTTAATTCAGGCCTCGGACAATCCGAGTTATTTTATTTATTTTGAAGTAGATACACATTCAATCGACATCAATATTCATCCTACTAAAACGGAGATAAAATTTGAAAACGAACAAGCAATTTGGTCAATTTTATCGGCAACTGTAAAAGAAGCGTTGGGTAAATTTAATGTATTACCATCCATTGATTTCGACCGCGAAAATGCTCCCGAAATTCCTGTAAACAGAAATATTGAAAACATTAAACCACCACAAACCAATTTTAACCCCGATTACAATCCGTTTAATGCATCGTACAAGCGGCCCACGCTCGATTGGGAAAAACTCTATGGTGGTTTTGAGAAAGATAGTGCAGTAAAGCCAGCTGAAGATTTTGGCGAAATTGGAATGAATGAAGAAAATCAAACACCTTCAACCATTGAGCATTTACTTATTGAGTCGGAACCCGAACAACAAAAGTTATCGCTTAGCGACGAATTTCAGTCGGCAAATTTTCAATTTAAGAGTCGATTTATAATTACGGGAATAAAATCGGGCATGCTCATTATTGACCAACACCGAGCTCATATTCGTATTTTATTTGAATCATACCTCAAAGAAATTGAATTGCATTCTGCACATTCGCAGCAACTTATTTTTCCGGAGGAATTTGAACTGAACGATGATGATATGCTTCATTTTAAATCGATAGAAGAAGCACTGTTGGCTGTTGGCTTCAACTTAACATTTAACGCTAAAAATCAGGTTAGTATTGTTGGTATTCCGAGCATGTTAAGTGCTTCGGGAATAGTTCAATTATTGCACGAAATGATTGAAAATGTGCGCACAACAGCGACCGACTCCAAGCAAAATTTGTACGAAAGTATTGCGTTGGCGTTAGCCAAATCGGCTGCAATAAAAACAGGACAAGTACTCACGCAACAAGAAATGTCGGATATAATCGACCGACTTTTTGCCTGTCAGAATAGCAATTACACGCCCGACGGAAAATCAATTCATACAACACTCACACAAAATGAATTGTTAGCTAAATTTGGATGATGATAAAACAATTTTTTTTTGTACTTTTGCATTCCATAATTTATAGCAAAAAACGAATATGGATCGCAAAAAAATCAAAACGGCCTTAGTGTCTGTTTATCACAAAGATAAACTCGATGTAATCATAAAAAAACTACATGCCGATGGCGTGGAATTTATATCAACCGGTGGAACTCAAAGTTTCATTGAGTCATTGGACATTCCGTGTAGTGCAGTCGAAGATTTAACAGGCTATCCTTCCATTTTGGGTGGACGCGTAAAAACTTTGCATCCAAAAGTATTCGGTGGTATTCTCTCGCGTCGCGATTTAGATAGCGACAATTCACAACTCGAAGAATATGAAATTCCCGAAATTGACTTGGTAATTGTTGATTTATATCCATTTGAAGCTACTGTAGCTGCTGGAGCCGACGAGCCAACTACCATCGAAAAAATTGATATCGGAGGCATTTCGTTAATACGTGCAGCAGCCAAAAACTATAAAGATGTGATTATTGTTGCTTCGCAAGATCAATACCAACCGCTACTTGATGTATTGGAAGCCAATGGTGCCGCCACTACTCAAGAAGAACGTCGATGGTTTGCTAAAGAAGCTTTTGCAGTTTCATCGCATTACGATTCGGCCATTTTTAATTATTTTGATGGTGAAGAAAAATCGGCTTTCCGCTTGACCGAAAACAACTCAAAAGTGCTTCGATATGGCGAAAACCCACATCAATCAGGTGTTTTCTTTGGTAAATTCGACGATATGTTCGAACAACTTCAAGGTAAAGAAATTTCGTACAATAATTTATTGGATATTGATGCCGCTGTAAATTTGATAAACGATTTCGACGATATTACTTTTGCTATTCTGAAACACAATAATGCTTGTGGTATTGCTTCGCGCCCTGTATTGGTCGATGCTTGGAATGCTGCTCTGGCTGGTGATCCAGTTTCGGCTTTTGGTGGTGTTTTAATTACCAATGCCATTATCGACAAAGCTTCGGCTGAAGAAATAAACAAGATTTTTTTCGAAGTAGTTATTGCTCCCGATTACGATTTGGATGCATTGGAAATACTTGGACAAAAGAAAAACCGCATTATTCTTATTTTGAAAAATGCAAAAACAAACACGCAACAAGTACGCACCTTACTTAATGGTGTACTGGTTCAAGATAAAGATTTGAAATCTGAAACTGCCGACGACATGAAGGTGGTGACAGAGAAAGCTCCTACTGAACAAGAAATTGAAGATTTGATATTTGCAAATAAAATTGTAAAACATACAAAATCGAACGCCATTGTAATGGCCAAAAACAAACAACTGTGTGCTAGCGGTGTAGGTCAAACTTCGCGCGTGGATGCGTTGGAACAAGCCATTGAAAAAGCAGGTTCGTTTAACTTCGATTTAAATGGTGCTGTAATGGCTTCGGATGCATTTTTCCCATTCCCCGACTGCGTTCAAATAGCAGCTGAGGCAGGAATCACGGCAATTATTCAGCCAGGAGGATCAATAAAAGACCAGGACTCCATAGATGCTTGTAACAAAAACGGACAAGCTATGGTTACTACTGGATTCAGACATTTTAAACATTAACCTTAGTCAAAAGACAAAAGTCAAAAGACTGATGTGGTTTTGTGATGATATGTTGATGTGATAATACAATGTTAAAATTAAGAATTAAATAAAATAACGGCGAAGCCTAATAACGCACGAAGTGCCTTATAACGCGTAGCAAAAAACGGCAAA
>CAYXQZ010000211.1:3748-5216 GCA_964466415.1 uncultured Paludibacter sp. | reverse complement strand
AGTCCATTTTGAAGCAGCAAGTGCAGCATTATAACCTGTAACGGTAGTTGGCGTAGAGAATTTTGCTCCTTTTGTAGCATCGGCATTATCGTTTGAAAGGTCGGTAACATTGCCCGTAACAATTGTTGTGTTTTCAACAATTTGAGTTGCACCTCCATTGGCATAATTATTTGCAATCTGAATTCCACCTGCCAAAAGCGTAACCGCACCTGCGGATAATGTCATATTGCTGGTAGCAGTTATCGAGCCATCAACCGCATTATCATAACACACATTGTTGAATACCTTTACATAAGGATATTGGTAGTTATTGAACTGAATTCCTACCTTTAGTCCAGCGCAACCCGTTTTTGTTCCCTTGTTTTTGGCAATTGTACAGTTAATAATTGAATCGGACTGTGAGTTTGCTGCTGCATAATTTGTAACCGCACCCGCATTGCCTAAACTATTGGTTGCGCCCGTTTTGGGAATAAAAGTCATGTCATTATTATGAATAACAGTATTTTTCAATGTGGTTGGATAAGTGGCATTACATTCGATAGCAACAATCAGTCCACGTGCATTATTTACACTTGTCAATGCAGTTGCACTATAATCAATAGAAACTTGATTGTTGCGCACAATACAGTTTTGCATCACATTACGAGCTGTTGCAGTTGAAGCTTTGATGTAGATTAATGGCACTTGCTGATAATCATTTTGTGTTGCAGTACCTGTGAGGGTAACTGTGTTTTTTTCGAACAAACAATTGTTTACATTCACATTATTTCCTGTGATTAACATTACAGAACCTTGCGTATAAGCTAAGGTCAATGAATTCGCAACAGCAATATCACTTACAATATTATTTTGGAACAACAGATTTGTTGTAGTACTAATAATACTTGGTCCAAATGTATAGGTAGGTGGTACAGCTCCTGTAGTACTTGCAGTTTGTGTTCCTATAATTTTAAAACCATCGAAAATACGCACTGCAGCTCTGGCATTAAATGACAAACCATTTGAATTAGATAAGGTAAAATTGAGAATTGTTTGATTGCTGAATTCCCAGGGTTCAACAATACCATTGTTATCTAAATCAGACTTCTGTCTGTCGGCTGGCAATGCTTCAGTTCCTGCAAAACCACCATAAAAGTTTCTATCGTTAGTCGACAAAGCTGCACTAAAACTATAAGTACCAGCTTTAACAAAAACATTATCGCCGGCAGCACCAAGTGCATGAGCAGCAGTTATAGTTTTTTTGGCAGTAGCCCACGATTGTCCATTACCTGTATCGTCGGCTTTGGAGCCATCAACAAAAAAATTGGCAGCATTTACACTAGCTGTAATAGCCATTACACATAAAATGGAAGTAAAGATTTTTTTCATGATAATAAATTTAAAATGATATGATTTGTTTTAATTTTATGACAACAAAAATAGTGTATTTGCATTCGCTTAATGGTTGTATTTTTGTTTTATATGGTAT
>CAYXQZ010000211.1:1978-3648 GCA_964466415.1 uncultured Paludibacter sp. | reverse complement strand
GCCGGCACAGGATAAACTTTCAATATTTCATTTGCGGTGTTTTTTTTTAAAGCATTCGGAGCTGCATCCACTGTAATGTTATAATTCCATTTATCGGTGCGGAACGGACAAGCGGTTAATCCTTCCTTGTTTATCAAATTCGGAATGGCAGTTGATGAATAGGCAAAAGCCACATTTACAGGGTTTGAAACCGAAACTGCCGATACTAATACATCGCTTCCATCTACAACGGCCGTGGCAGTTACAAAGTTATTGTCACTACCGGCAATCTGAAAATGAGTAAGTGCTTGTCCGTCGCGACTGGCTAAGCCCGAACCAATAGATGCCGCATGAAACTTGATTCGAATTTTGTTTCCTTCAACCGAAAATGATTTAAGCATAGGTCCGGCATACACCACATTTTGTTGGTAAATTTTGGCCTCAGCAATTTTTGCCAACCGTATGCCCACATCTTTTTTGTTGCGGGGATGAATGTTGGTAAGGTCGGCATCTGCCAAATCAAGTACAACTGCCATTCCTGTGTTTGGTATCGTGAGCATATTCGATTGCTGGTCGCGTAAGCCGGGCGACATATACTGATATGCAGGCATTTGCACATAGTAAAACGGAATATCTCCCTGTCCCCACAACGCACGCCAGTCGGCAAGCATGGTGCTGCAAAGTTTGGTGTAATAGTTTTCGTAATTGTTCGACCCGTTATTAGCTTCGCCCTGATACCACAAAAAAGCTTTTATCGAAAATGGAACAAGCGGTGCAATCATGCCGTTATAAAGCACAGTCGAAGCTGTGGCATAAGCCAAAGTAGGATTCTGGTCGAAGGGGTCGAGCACGGTACTTTTCAATACAGGGTCTGCTGCCAATGCTTCACGTCGAGTCCACGACTGCACCGATGAACCACCTACAGCAGGTACAAGCAAACCGATGGGGATATTTATATTCGCATTGTTGTACAACTGACGGGCAAAATAATAAGGCACTGCCGGAAAATTAGCAATGGTCGAAGGGCTGCATTCGCTCCACGAACAGCTATTGTTTTCCAAAGCTACGTATTGCGGGTTTGAAGTGGGTCGGTTTATGCGGATATTCGGATAATTGGCTGCTGCTATTTCGTTCTGAAAATCGAGCACTCCAAGTGTCCATGGAGAATTTTCCTGCATTACATAACCCATATTCGATTGACCTGAACACAGATACACATCGCCAATCAAGATATTCGAAAGTGTAACAGTATTATTTTTACCTGTAAAAGTAAGCGTGTGTTTTGTTTGATTTGTTCCCGCTATTGCTTTAGGTGTTTGAATTTTTGTGCTCCATTTACCCGAAGCATCAGCTGTGGCATTGGCAGTTTGTCCCCAACTGGTCGAAATCTGAACCGATTCATTTGGCGAACCCCATCCCCATAGTGCAGCCTGAATATCTTGCTGCATCACCATATTGCTACTCAACACGCCTGGTAACGTCAAACTTTGACCATAAACCGTAGCTGTGAAGTTGGCTTTAAAATTACCTTCAGCTGTTGTGGCAGTAATCACAGCCGTTCCGGGCGAAACGCCCGACACAAGTCCGGTAGAACTTACAATGGCAACCGAAGTTTTATTAGAACTATAGGTAACAGCGGTGTTGGTAGCATTCAGCGGTGAAAAAATCGTTGTTAGTTGAACCGGACTTCC
>CAYXQZ010000211.1:0-1878 GCA_964466415.1 uncultured Paludibacter sp. | reverse complement strand
GCTGGCAGTTTTCCCATTCGGAAACTAAAAATTGTGCGATTATCGGCTTGATTTATGGGCGTGGTGGTTGTATACGTAAATGTTTGTGCTGTTGTAGTTACAAAAACACTTTGCTCAGGCAAATAATTGGTTACACCCCAATTGGTCAACGCAACACCTATTGAAGTAGCCACTGAACTTTTGGCTTTAAACGAAATAGTATATACTTTGTCCTTCACACCTGCTAAAACCCAAGCCAGTTGTTGGTCGGTTGATAAATTATTGTGTGCAGTTCCATTGGCCACCATAGTATATTTCAACGATTTTGAGCCCGAAATTTTGTCTGCTCCTGCATCAAAAGTTATGGCAGCGGTATCGGTTATTGAAGTCAGTTTTAGCTTTGTCCAACCAGCATAATACTGGTTTTCGGCAGCGGTGGAAGTTCCCGAAGTACGAAAATTATAGCTGTAACCCCCAGGAGTATACATGGCATTGTTTATCAACGTTTCAAAATCGCCATTGCACAAATTTGTATTTGTAAGCGGATTTTTTTCTACAACAGTTATATCATCCATCCAAATAGTGGTTCCTGTGGCAACATTTCCATAATAAAATGCAAATTTGCAAAGACCTGTCAGAGCTGTTGTAGTAATATCGTAGGTAAATGTCTGGGCATTCGTAGTTACATTAAACAACGAAGAACTAGCCAACCATCCAAAATTACTGAATGATTGTACCAAAATGCCCTGAATGGCGCATGGAGCAGAAGCTTTTGCCTTGAAAGTAACAGTATAAGTGGCAGCTTTAGGCAGAATCAGTGCCTGATACAAACCTTGCGAAGTAATGCTAGTACCAGCAGTTCCTGTTACAACTTTTGCTGAATTCAACCCCGAGATTGGAGATGCGTTATCAATGGAATAGGTTTGTGTACCCGAAGTATTCCACCAACCTGTGGCCGTTGAAGTTCCAAGTTCGAAGTCACCATTGCTAACAATATTGCCGGCAACTAAGAATCCAGTTATAAATAGAAAAGTAAAAATTGAGTATGCTTTTTTCATTTCGGTATGCGTATTATTTTTTGATTAATTTGAATGTTTTCGATTTTCCTTTATTGGTCAAATTGAGCACATAAACACCCATATTGCAATTTGTAGTTTCAATAGTATTTTGTCCTACATTTAGATATTTCTGACTTGTAAAAACACATTTCCCTATGGTATCAACTATAGAAATTGAGTAATTATCAGAAGTTTGTACGTTTAATGTAAGTGTTTTACCTGAAAATGATTCCAATGAAACTCCTTTAAGTTCCGAAATGTTTTTTACGGCATTTTGAGCATCAACCACCACATTTCCAATAGGATAAGCACCGGTTGATTTTCGGTTTTGATTGGCCAATTTTAATGGAGAAAAATAATTATCGACGTGTGTAATCAATACTTCGAGTGAATAAGTCCCAAGAGAAATATTTTGAGGCAAAGTAAAAGTTTCATCGACTGAAAAGGGAGTATCAACTGATGTAGAAAAATTATTGGTTGGCAACAAAGTTCGCAGGTTGAGTTTCGAAGGCGTTTCCCAAACCAAAGCACCTGTTGTGGGATGTACCAACCGGAATTTAACCTGCCAGTTGCGATAAGCAGGTGCAACACCCACGTTAGACCAGTTGGCTACAAACCGAACCGACTGACCAGGGACAAATACCGATGGGGTAGTTACATTGCGCAGAATGTAACGGTATCCCGATGTCTTCGCGGAATTAAGCATAGCATCTTTAGCATCGGTAGTCATAGTACTCCACGACAGGTTTGAACCAAAGTTTCCATTGCCAATATTCGAAATATGAAAATCAATCACTTGTTGTAAACCAAGCGAATAAGTCATTCCAGTATTTCCATATCC
>CAYXQZ010000210.1:0-5228 GCA_964466415.1 uncultured Paludibacter sp. | reverse complement strand
TATGTGCAATTGAATGGGTGATGTGCACATATTTTTGTGTTATGGGGCATAATAAATTATAAAAAATGAAAAGACAAAAAAACAAGACATTTCTTATAAAACGTATTCGTTTAGAAGAAAACAAATATGATTTTTTAATTAATGACGAAAAGGCAGCAACACACTTAATTGAACATACAAAAGACCTTAAAGATAAAGGAACGAAATATGTGAAGGCAAATTTGTATGACCGTTTTTTGTTTAGTACACGTAAATTTTTTAGAGAAAAGACAAAAGAAATAATTTTCTCTATTATACTAATTGCTTTAACACTTTTAGGACAATACATATATGACAAATGGATAAAGCCTTAAACTAAATTTGACACTAAAATATCCAAGAATCAAATACCTTATAAAATTAATATCTGAATGGATTATAATTTTATTCAACTTCATATTAAACTTTTTTTTAAATTATGTGGACTAAAAACCAAATTGAAAAATCTGAAAAACTTCTAAAAGAAATAAATAAAACAGACTATAACGACATACACAACACATATATATCAAAACTTGACAAGGAGTTTGGTTATCTTGTAATTTGTGAAATAAGAAGTTTATTATTGAAAAACAAACTTATTTATGCAGTTGACAAAGATGAATACCATGTAAAATTAACTCCTATTGGAATTTCGCAAATAAATACGGAATTATTGCTTTTATTGTTTTAGAATATATTTCCATTGTATTTTTGAAAGTATTTCCGGTAGTAATATCTTTATTTGCGTTATATATGTCATACCAAGCTATTAGCATAAGCAGAGAAAATCAAAGCGATTATAGAAATAATAAGGCTGACATAATACAAAACTCAGTCTATAATGACAGCGTGTTTATCGAAAAAATTAAGTATTATATAAAGCATGACAGTATATTTTTGAATGAATTAAAAATTGAAATGAAAGAAATAATAGTAAATGACAAAATTACGACCCCATAATACACGCCAAAACACATTGGCTGGCTGACGATCATTTAGCGGTCTTTGCTCCGACATTCACTGTATCGCTTCCGCGACAGTGAATCGCCCTCATATCGTAGGATGCGCATAGCCTTAGTCACTGGGGGGGACATTCACAAAAAAAACTTGTAGAATTGACTAAACTGTTACTTATTTGAGACTTTTTAAAATAACGACTAAAAACACAAAACATTAAAAATTAAAATTATGAAACGAATCTGTTGTTTTTCTATTATCCATGTAATGTTATTCGGATTTTTATTGTCACTTACAACAAGTTGCGAAAAAGAAGTTGACCCAAAATTTTTACCAGTATTAACTACAACCGAAGTGCTTAAAATGACCGAAGCTACTGCCTATAGCGGTGGTAATATTACTTCCGATGCTGGCTCTGATGTAATTTCACGCGGTGTTTGTTGGAGCGAATCGCCAAATCCAACAGTAGAAGACGCAAAAACTACCGATGCAGCTGGCACAGGAGTATTTGCGAGTAGAATTACAGGATTGAATCCAAGTACAACATATTATGTAAGAGCTTACGCTACAAATAAGAAAGGCACTGCTTATGGCTTGCAGGCAACATTTACAACAAAAACTTTAATAATTACAACCACAGCAATTACTGCCACAACTATCAATGCTGCCGTAAGTGGCGGAACAATCGTATCTGATGGCGATAGTGTAAATGTTACTGAACGTGGCGTTTGTTGGGGTAAAACTGCAAATCCAACCCATACGAATAGTAAAATTGCAAATGGAAAAGGAAAAGGAAAATACACAGGTACTTTGACCGATTTACAAATTGAAACTCAATATTTTGCAAGAGCTTATGCCACAAATACAACGGGCACTTTTTATGGCGACGAAATTAGTTTCTTTACCACAAACGGCTCAATGACACTTACCACCACAGCAGCTACTTCAATTACAGCCACTTCGGCCACCATTGGTGCAACTGTACCTAGCGATGGCGGTTCTCCAGTAACCGAACGTGGACTTTGTATCAGCAAATTACCTGCCCCTACAATTGCGAATAAAATAGTAAACGGAAATGGTGGTATTGGTTCGTTTGCATCAAATGTTACAGGTTTAGAAGCAAACACAACGTATTATGTGCGAGTGTTTGCAACAAACAGTGTAGGTACTGCTTATGGCAACGAAGTGAGCTTTACAACAAAAGATGGTGTAATTGCTTTAACTACGAATGTGGCAAGTTCAATTACTGCAACTTCGGCAACAAGTGGTGGCTCAATTACATCCGATGGTGGTGCTTCTATTACTGCACGTGGATTGTGTTGGAGTACAACGCCAAACCCAACAACAGCAAACGGAAAATCGACAAGTACGGGCACAACAGGTTCATTTTCAACAAATATTACAGGATTAAATATTGGCGCAACTTACTATTTACGCGCTTATGCTACAAACAGTGTTGGAACTTCGTATGGGAATGAAGTGAGTTTTACAACTCAGAATGGCGTAATTAGTTTGACAACTACAGCTGCTTTTTCTGTCACTGCATTAACAGCATCTTCTGGTGGAAACATAAGCTCAGATGGTGGTGGAGTAGCTGTAACTGAGCGTGGTGTTTGTTGGAATACTTCGCCAAATCCGACTCTTGGAAATAATATAACATCTAACAGCACCGGCACTGGAATATTTACTAGTAACCTTACTGGTTTAAAGGAAAGTACAACTTATTATGTGCGCGCTTATGCAACAAATAGTGTTGGAACAGTATATGGTAATGAAGTAAGTTTTACAACGCAAAATGGAATAATCAGTTTGTCAACAACAAACATATCATCAATAACTTCATTTACAGCCAAATCTGGTGGAACAATTTCTACCGATGGTGGAGCACCAATAACTGCTGGTGGAGTTTGCTGGAGCACAAATCCAAATCCAACAATTGCAAATTTCAAAACTAATGATGCAACTGGTATTGGCTCGTTTATAAGCTCTATAAACGGTTTAACGCTTGGTGTTACTTATTATGTTAGAGCCTATGCAACAAATGCAGTTAATACATATTATGGAAACGAATTGGTTTTTACAACTGAACTTGCAATTGGCGATGAATACTTAGGCGGTAAGGTTGCTTATTTAGATCAGAGTGGAAAACATGGTTTTGTCTGTGCAATTTCTGACCAAAGTTCGGGAATAATTTGGTATGATGGAAGTAGAAAACTTATTATAAATAACGCACACAATGTCGACTTAGAAACTTCAGGCGTATATGGTGTTAGTAAATCTGGTGGTCGTAAAAACACAGATGCAATTATAATTGCACAAGGTGATGGAGCTTATGCCGCTTCAATTTGTGCAGCTTTAACAACTGGGGGCGCACAAATAGGTGATTGGTATCTACCATCAAAAGGTGAATTAAATCAGCTTTTTATTAACAAAAATAAATTAGGAGGCTTTGCTATTAATGGTTACTGGAGCTCAAGTGAGATTATAATCAATAGCAACAATGACACTTATGCTTGGGTACAAAGTTTTAGTAATGGTAGCCAAAATACTTTTGACAAAACTGGTGGATACAAGGTGCGTGCTATACGTGCCTTTTAATTAACCCTCGCTGCTCGTAGCTTAAAATCACGCGCTGGGCTGGGGGTTGCGTCCCGCTACGTCCTGCGAAAAGTAGTTTGTAGAAAATCAGCCTCCATCGCTAAATTGCAGGTAAAGGTGAGTGGTGATTGTTCTTAAATCTTAACAACTAAATTAGTGTTAAACTCTAAACTTTTGCTTAAAATATTTTGTTGATTAGAAAACAATTAACTACTTTTGCAAACTAATAGGAAATATCATTGTTTTGTCTGATATTCCAACCCATTTAAAAAAAACATGAAATCAGCTGACGAATTTTTAAAAATCAGAGCTGCACTACTCTACGTATTAAGTAAATTTCCGCAAGGAGTAGACTATATTAAACTTTTTAAGATACTTTATTTTGCTCAAAAGCAACATTTAGTTACCTATGGGCGAGTAATTGTAAACGATACTTTTCATGCGGATAAGCATGGTCCTGTTCCTTCATTCTCTTATTCGGCATTAAAGGCTAAAGAACGAAATTCATGTACAAAGGATTTTGCAGCTTTTTTAGAAGGGATTACGATTACAAATAAAAATGTAAAAAGCTCAACACTGCCAGACATGGACGAACTTTCAATATCGGATATTGAATGTTTGGATAAATCATTTAAAAAATACAACGCAAAATACTCTTATTTCTTGTCAGGTTTATCGCATGACGATGCTTGGGCAAGTGCTAGAAAGCGGAAGTTTGATGATCCAGAAAATGATCGTATGACAGTGATTGAAATAGCAAAAGCCGGTAAAGCAAAGTCTGGTATGATTGATTATATACGCAATATGCAGTTGATTAAGCGTTCTGTTAGCTGTGGTTAATGATTGGAAAAAAATGCTTGCACAGCAAGTGAGACCAAAGATTATAGCTGAACAAAAAGAGGGTTTAAAAATAACCGATGAGAAATTAGTTCCTGGTCGCATTGTTGAGATAGAACTTAGCGAGGAAGATGGTTTAATACTTAAAGATGGATATAAAACAAGAATTAAATATATCGTTATTATATCAGTTGACAACGATAGGGTTATATATGCTTCGTTTTTAATAAATTCAAAACAAAATGATTTAACTGTTGAGTTGGCTGACTTACAATATCCTATTCGATATAAAGACTATCCACATTTACTTAAGTATGAAAGTTATTTAGACTGTAGCTTTTTGCTTCCAATTGAAAGGACAAGATTAATTTCGAATGGTAAAGATAGGGGTAAATTAACCGATGCCGATTTAACCGATGCAATTTTAGAAATTAGAAATAGTAAAACTATATCAAATAAAGAAAAAAAAAGGTTCAACCTGAATTGATAAATATAGCTTCAACAACTGTTGAGGCTTTTTTTATGTCACAATTCTAGTGTTGTATGAAATATTAAATGTATTTTTGTGCAAAATATTATCTTTATACCCCGCTACGTCCTGCGTAAAGCAAGGCTCCTGCCTTGCAAATTAAAATTGAATATTTAAAGCGGTCCCGATAGCTATCGGGATAATTTTCATCGGCCGTAGGCTGGAGCCATACGGCCAGCCTCCAGTGCGAGATTTTATGCATTGTCGAACTGAGCAGAGAGAATGAAGCACCGCTGCTCGTAGCCTAAAATCGCTCATTGAGCTAAGAACAAAGTACATTATTTAC
>CAYXQZ010000209.1:0-5237 GCA_964466415.1 uncultured Paludibacter sp. | reverse complement strand
TGTTTGGGCTACGAAAAAATTGTACGCAATTACAACATTATCGGCAATATAACAACTTCGGTTCGCCTCATCGAAACTTCGCTACAGCTGAAAGAAGTAAGCGTTGTAGCCAAAAACAGCGCTGCCGGAGCCGCCACTTCGTCCACCATTGGCCGACAAGCCATTGAACACCTGCAAGCTACCAATTTAGGGGATTTAATGCAGTTGTTGCCGGGGCAATTAATGCAAAACAGCGACTTAACATCCGTAAAACAATTAAATTTTCGTACAGCAGGCACTACGAACGATGCCAATAATGCATTTGGTGCATCTGTTGTGGTCGATGGAATCCCCGAATCGAACAATGCCACTTTGTCGGATAAAATTGGAAATACAACAGCCGGTAATGGAATTGACTTACGCCAAATGGGAACGGATAATATTGAATCGGTGGAGGTAATTCGTGGAATTCCTTCGGCTGAATATGGCGATTTAACGTCGGGAGCTGTGATTGTTAAATCAAAATCAGGGAAAACACCTTACGAAGTTCGCACCAAAGTAAATCCTACCACTATCAATTCGAGTTTTGGTAAAGGATGGTCGCTTGGTGCAAAAAATGGATTTTTAAACACAAGCTTCGATTACGCACAAGCCTGGGGCGACCCACGCACCAAAACCCGTTCGTTCGACCGTATTTCGGCTTCGGCCACTTATGCTAATACATTTTTTAAAAAGTTGAGAACAAAAACGAAAATTAGCGTGAATAGTTTGATTGATTTTTCAGGACAAGACCCTGACGAAATTGCAAATGGAACATTTACTACTCAAAAAGATTTTAAAATAGGGATTAGTCACGAGGGAAAAATAGCTTTAAATTTACCATTGGCACGAACAATAACTTACGTGGCAGGCGTTTCGCTTTCCGATAAGCAATCTACAACCAGCACTTTTGTTACCAAAACAGGTATAATTCCAATTATTTCGGCTACCGAAACCGGTTATTACGATGTGCCTTTTCAAAGTATGTCATATCAGGCTTCAGGTGGGGCAATTAGTGCTCCGCAAAGTTATTTCTTAAAACTATCCAATTCATTCGGAGCCAGTATTAAAAAATTTGCCCATCAGTTTAATATGGGATTGGAGTACCGTTACGAAACGAACAAAGCTCAAGGATATTACAACGACAACGAACTATTACCACTTCGCCCCAATAGCGATGGCCGTCCGCGTCCTTATTACGATATTCCGGCGCTGAATCAACTTTCGGGTTATTTGGAAGATAATATGAACTGGAAAATGCTCGGAATGAAATTCAAACTGCAAGCAGGGTTACGTTACACACACTTACAACCTGGTAAGGAGGAGCAGGTATGGTCACTTTCACCACGATTAAATGCTTCTGTTCAGGTAAATAAATGGTTCGATTTACGTTTGGGTTACGGACAAAATGCCAAAACGCCTGGTTTGGTGCACCTTTATCCCGAAAAAACTTATGCAGATAAATTGGCTGCCGACAATACGGGAGCTTCTAATCCTGCCGAACGTATGCTACTTTACCATACCTATGTGTATGATGTACAACGTACAAAAGGACTTAAAAACTCAACAAACACAAAATATGAAATTGGTTTCGACATTAAACTGAATGAAAATCAAAAACTATCGGTTGTGGGCTATTGGGATAATACTCCGAATGGTTTCAGCACGTTAGGAAAACAGTTTTTATACACGTCCAATGTCTATAAAATGGGGCAGGGTTTGATTAATAATCTCGGCGCTAAGCCAGCTATCGACTGGGCAAATCCTGCACGGGTGGATACTATGTGGATGAGTACTGGCGAATATGGAAACTATAATTGGGCCTTGAACAAAGGGGTTGAATTTGACGTAGACCTTGGGCGAATTGAAAAATGGAATACCTCATTTTATTTTTCGGGTGCGTATATGGAAACAAGTTCAAAAACGACGCTGAGAACTATTTCAACACCAAAAAACAGGGACTTAACACTTTACCCTGAAACCAACACTACTCCATTTAAATATATTTATCCTGCAGGACAAAATATAAATGTTAATCGCCGTTTTAGTACGCAGTTGCGAGGAGTTTTAAATATACCAGCACTTCGAATGGTATTTTCGAGTTCGTTGCAGGTAATTTGGTATTCCTATTCTGGCGATTTAAACAGGGCTATGAATCCTGTAGCGTATGTAATACCCGATGTTGCAAACAACACTTTAATTGAATACCCGATTACTCAGGAAATGCTGAACGATGAAAATTATAAAATAAAAGGGTTGTTACTGAAAGATGCAAAAATTTCGGGTAATGATAATCCTCCTAATATTATGCCTCCACTAATGATGATGAGTTCGCGACTGACAAAGGATATTTCGAAAATGGCTGGTTTTTCGTTTTATGTAAACAATACGTTGTTTTATCAACCATGGCAAAGCAGTAACATTTCCACAACGCCAACGGAGAAAAATCAGGGCACATTTAATTTCGGCATGGAGTTA
Source organism: uncultured Paludibacter sp. (assembly GCA_964466415.1). Taxonomy (GTDB): domain Bacteria; phylum Bacteroidota; class Bacteroidia; order Bacteroidales; family Paludibacteraceae; genus Paludibacter. The sequence goes on along the minus strand of CAYXQZ010000209.1, from coordinate 2,741 downwards.
TATTTTAAATTTTAGAATAATATGAAAATTAAGAGAATAAATACTTTTGTGTTGATAATGAGTATGTTGCTCGTGTTTTCGTTTTGGGCATGTGTCGACCAGGAGCCTCAGGAAGTAATTGATGAATTTTCGGTAGAGATGATTATGCCCGACGATTTTGGCGATTCAGTATTTTATGCCAATCAAACTATTGTGCTGAAAAGCAATCGGATATCGTACAGTGCAATAACCGATTCGCTCGGAAAGGCTGTATTTAAAAATATTATCCCCGGAATTTATAATTTATCCACACATCAGGTATTGACTAGCGAAATTTCGTTGGTGGGCGATACACTTCAATATAGGTTGTTTAAAACCGATAGTTTGGTGCTGAAACTGAATAAATCGATAAAAGCAAATCTGATTATTAGCAAGGTATATGCTTCGGGAACGAAAGACAATAACAATAAAAACTATGTTGCCGACCGTTATGTAGAGATTTTCAACAATTCGGACACCATACAGGTATTGGACAGTACTTTTTATTTCGGATTGGTCGAGGCTGAGTCTGTTATTGCATATCCAGCTTCTAAAAACCCTGGTTTTGTGTATGCACGTCAGGTTTTTCGGTTTATTAAAGATGCTTCAAAACTGAATATTCAGCCCGGAGGAAGTGTTATTCTAGCAAACAGTGCTATTGACCATACGCAGTTTTCGGCCAATTCTATCAATTTACGTATATCGGATTTTGAAGCCAAAAACACCACTTTTTCAAACAATGCAGAGGTGTCTGGTCTGGAACTTATTTATTCGGCTTTTCCTGCATTGATTTATATGAACCTGATTAATGGAGGAGATAATGGCGCTTTTCTGTTCAGAACAACTCAAAATGTTCGTAGCTTTCCAATACTCTACATGCCGGGTAAAGAACAGGGGAACAGATATATGCAAATTCCTATTCAATATGTAATTGATGGCGTTGAAACATTGAAAAACTATACTACAGGTGGTGTCAGAGTTGAAACTAAGCGTTTGCAAACCTATGTGGATGCCGGATATATGTTTATCACTGCTTCAACAGGATATACGCACGAAAGTATAGAACGCAGGGTTGATGTAGCTAAGTCCACTACATCGCGTTATTATCTAATTGATAGCAACAACAGTTCGAACGATTTCAGAGTGGTTACCGACCCAACGCCTCGAAAATACGACAAAACACTTTTAACGGCCAAATAATCTGATATTTATGCAACGATATTATCATATAGTAATTTTTATGTTTTCAGTACTCAGCATGCAAGCGCAAAGCAGTGTACAGATGGAAGAACATGATTTAAGTCTGATTATCAACCCGTGGTTGCAAGTGACTAATGCAGCCGGCTTGGGATTGTCGACCGTTAATGTACATGGCGTAACCGAGTTGGGCTATTTTTCGGAAAGTGGCGATTATCATCGGTCACAACAGGGCGACAACCGCAGCGGATTGAACTTCTATTCTGAACGTTACGATAAAATTGGTAAAAACTGGAAATCGTGGGGCAGCTTTAATTTTGTAATGGACAGAGAACAAAACCGTGCATGGTCGGATGTTTTTTCAACCTATAATAGTAATCCCTATATTTTTGGAAGCAGCGTGCCAGGAAATTACGACCGACAGCTTTTCGATTTTCGTGTAAAATTAAGCTCTGTCGAAAAAGGGCGATTCACGTATGGCGTTGGAATTGATTATTTAGTAGGTGATTTGTCGCGTTTGCGCGACCCGCGTACGCGCGTGTTTTTGGCCGATTATTCATTTCTGCCAGCAATTACCTATCGACTAAGTTCAAAACAACATATCGGGTTTAACCTAAAAGCCAGTTATCGGAAAGAAAAAATGCCAAGTATAACAACCGTTCAGGATGACCCTAATCTAAAGTATTATACATTTTTCGGGATAGAAAATGCGGATGCAGTAATTGGTGGATTTAAAGGTTTTCAGCGTCAGTTTGTAAGCGATATTTACGGTGGTGAATTGCAATACGCTCTCAAAATGAGTCAATTGGAATTACTGATTGCTGGAGGTGTTAACTATGAGCAACAAGAAATTCTTGAAAGTCTGAGACAAAGTCCGGGTTCGTACGAAGCGATAAATTATAATGTTCGATTAGCAGGAAAAGCCGTTTCGAATGGAATACTTTATAACTTCAAGCTGAATGGAAATTTGAAATCGGGTGCGGCTGACGAATTCGTACAAAAACTTATTTCAACAAATAACCAGTCAACTGGCGTAAATTCACAAAATTGGGTCACACTATTTACATACAACAATCGCTTTGTAAATTCCGTTTATGATGCATCTTTAAACTTTGACATTCGGAATATAAATGCATCACGAAATGATTATTCATGGTTGGTAGGTTTCAAAACTGGTGTTTCCGGTTTTACAAATCAATATAACTTACCTTATTCTGAATTCTCGGCTAACCGACTAAATGCTTCATTGTATGGTCACTATCGTTTGATAAATAAGAATAGTAACCGACTTACACTAAATGCCAATATTGGTTATAGCACAGGTTTTCATAACGCTTTGCAACTGAGCAATGGAGCTATTGCAGTCCCTGAGCTGGGAGCAAGCACATTCAAACAGGGAGTATATGATGTAGCTACCAACATTCTCCTTCCCGATTTACAATTCTATAAGCAAAATGTGTTGGATTTCAGAGCCGATGCACGCTATAGTTTTCCGTTGAAAGTAAAGAAAAGTGTGCTGACAGGGC
>CAYXQZ010000208.1:0-5237 GCA_964466415.1 uncultured Paludibacter sp. | reverse complement strand
GTAGCCAAAAATAACAGAGAACAAATCGTCCATCTGTATTTTGTCATTTTGTCATTGATAGTTTCAAATGTGCTCATTTTTATTAAATTAAAAGTTATTTATTTGAAATTGCTAATTAGAAATTAAGAAATTAAGAAACAAGTAAAATAGATTTGAATGCATTTAAACTTAATTTCTAATTTCCAATTCTCTTAAACTCTTACTTTCTGAATTATTGCAAGTGCGTCAGCACAAAGTTTGGTAATTCCAGCCCAGTCGCCTGCTTTCATCATGTCAGCAGGGAAAAGATTAGAACCCATACCTACACAAGTTACGCCCGCATCGAACCACGATTTTAAGTTGGCTTCTTCGGGTTTTACACCTCCTGTTACCATAAGATTTGACCATGGCATTGGCACTTTAAGGCCTTTTACAAAATTAGCCCCAAGTACATCGCCTGGGAAAACTTTACATATATCGCAGCCTGCTTCCTGAGCATAACCAACTTCGGTTACAGTAGCGCAACCGGGAGCATAAGGCACTAAGCGGCGATTGGCAACTTTGGCTACATCGGGGTTAAATAGTGGGCCTACAATAAAGTTAGCACCCAACTGTATGTAAAGGGCGGTTGTGGGAGCATCAACAATGGAGCCAATGCCCATAATCATTTCGGGACATTCTTTGGCTGCGAATTTTACCAATTCGCCAAAAATTTCGTGAGCAAAATCACCACGATTGGTAAATTCGAAAACGCGTACACCACCTTCGTAACAAGCTTTTACAACTTGTTTCGAAGTTTCTAAATCGCTATTATAAAAAACAGGAACCATGCCTGTAGCTTTCATTGCAGAAAGAACTTGTATCTTGCTAAATTTCATATTTATGTATTTTTATCTTTGCACCCTACCACTAGCATCGCCGCCAACCAATGCTTCTACTTCTTCAACCGAAACGAGGTTAAAGTCACCATTTACAGTATGTTTTAAAGCCGAAGCTGCAACTGCAAACTCTAAAGCCTCACCTTGATTTGGTTTAGTCAATAAGCCGTGAATCACACCACCCGAGAATGAATCGCCACCACCTACGCGGTCGATAATTGGATTGATATCATAACGTTTTGATGTGTAAAACTCATTTCCATCATAAATCATTGCTTTCCAGCCATTATGACTAGCCGAGAAAGATTCACGCAAGGTAGAAATTACATATTTGAAGTCGAATTCTTTGGCCATTTGCATAAATATTCCTTTGTAGCCTTCGGCATCGGTATGTCCGCCTTCTACATCCGAATCGGGTTTAAATCCTAAGCAAAGTTCTGCATCTTCTTCGTTGCCAATACATACGTCAACATATTGCATAAGCGGACGCATTATAGATTGTGCTTTTTGTTTTGTCCAAAGTTTTTTACGGAAGTTTAAATCTACCGATACGGTAACGCCATGACGTTTAGCAGCTTCGCAAGCTAGTTTTGTAAGTTCAGCTGCTGAGTCCGAAATAGCTGGTGTAATGCCCGACCAGTGAAACCAATCTGCACCTTGCATAATGGCATCGAAATCGAAATCTGAGATTTTAGCTTCGGCAATGGCTGAATGGGCGCGGTCGTAAATTACCTTGCTTGGACGCATCGAAGCACCAGTTTCGAGGTAATAAATACCTACACGGTCGCCACCACGAGTGATAAAATCAGTTTTTACTCCAAATTTACGCAACGCATTTACTGCTGATTGGCCAATTTCATGTGCTGGCAATTTTGTTACAAAATAGGCATCATGTCCGTAATTAGCACAACTAACAGCAACGTTTGCTTCGCCGCCACCATACACTACATCAAATACATCCGACTGTACAAAACGTGTACAACCTGGGGTTGATAAACGGAGCATAATTTCTCCTAATGTTACAATTTTCTTACTCATTGTTTTTTTTGAAAATAATTTATATATTTAGTCTACTTTTGATTGGTCGACCAAAGATACTTTGTTTTTTTTAGCTCTCAAAAGTATTTTGAAAAATTTAATTGATTTTGAAGTTTTATGCAGAAATATGCATAAAAACAGTATTTATATTAAAAATTAAAGTATTTCTTAGCGTTATAATAGCTGATATTTTCCACCATTTGACCAATAAACTCCATCTCTTGTTGTGGTAATAAACCGGATTCTACATCGTTACCAATCAGATTACATAATGTGCGACGGAAATACTCATGGCGAGGATAGGACAGGAAGCTACGCGAATCGGTGAGCATACCCACAAAACGGCTGAGCAATCCAAGTACCGAAAGCGAATTCATTTGTTTTTCCATTCCGTCCTTTTGATCCAGAAACCACCAGCCCGATCCAAACTGAATTTTTCCTGCTACAGATCCATCCTGAAAGTTTCCAATCATAGTTGCAATCATTTCATTTTCAGATGGGTTAATATTGTAGAGTATTGTTTTAGCTAACTTGTCCTGTGAATCCAAACGGTTTAAGAATTTCGACATGGCTTTAGCGGTGCTAAATGTTCCAATTGAATCGAAACCAGTATCTGCTCCTAACTTGTTGAATAATCGCGTGTTATTGTTGCGTATTACCCCATAGTGAAATTGTTGAGTCCAGCCTTTTTCCCAATCCATTTCGGCAAAAATTACCATCATAGCCGATTTGAATTTTAAAATTTCGCTGTGAGTCAATTCTTTTCCACCATATACTTTATTAAAAATAGCTTTGATTTCGGCTTCGGTATAATCTTCAGCATAAAATTCTTCAATTCCATGGTCAGATAGTTTACATCCTTGTTCGTTGAAGAAGTCCTGGCGTTTGCGAAGTGCCAAAATCATATCGTCGAATGTGGATATTGTAATTTCGGATATTTTCGAAAGTTGCTCTATGTAATTTTTAAAATTTTCGGGTACTTCCACAGCCATGGCTTTATCTGGCCGCCATGTAGGTAGCATTTTTATTTCAAAACCATCTTCACGGGTTTTAATATGATGTTCGAGTGTGTCAATTGGATCATCGGTAGTGCAAACTGCCTCCACGTTGTAATGACGCATAAGGTTACGAGCCGTAAACGCTGGTGTTTGTAATTTGGCAGTACATTCGTCGTAAATATCGCGAGCTGTTTTTGGCGAAAGAAGTTTTTCGATACCAAATGCGGTTTTAAGTTCTAAATGCGTCCAGTGATACAATGGGTTACGCATGGTATGTGGAACAGTTTCGGCCCATTTCTCAAATTTTTCCCAATCAGAAGTATCTTTTCCAGTAATGAAATTTTCGGTCACTCCATTTGTACGCATAGCACGCCATTTGTAATGGTCACCACCCAACCATGCCTCGGTCAGATTTTTGAATTGATGGTCGTTGGCCACCATGGATGGAACTAAATGACAGTGATAGTCGATGATTGATTGTGGAGCCGCATGATTGTGATACAGTTTTTGTGCCGTTTCGGTTTGCAGCAAGAAGTTTTCGTCCAAAAAGTTTTTCATATTTGTATCTTATTTAATTGTCAATTTCAAAGCTTTTTAGCTTTTCAAAAAAAAATACGCTAAAATCTAATAATTTGCGAGTTTACAACTTTAAATTATTTAAAATCAGCTTTATATGTGGTTTTTACATGATGTTTGCCGATTACCGTGTGCGCACACAAAAGTAATACAATTTATTTTATAACCAAAACATCATTCAAAAAAAAATAAAAAGGACTAAATTCGGGAGTGTTCCGAACTTAGTCCTTTTATATTTATTTTTAACCTTAGAGTTTAACCGAAAGAATTTCTAAATTGAAAATTCAGCACGAATGGCATCGGCCATATCTGTTTTTTCCCAAGTAAAAAGCTCTACTGTTTGCGAAATTACATTACCATTGCCATCTTTAAAACTTTTTTCTTTTAATTGTGGAGTACGACCAACATGACCATACGAAGCTGTTTCTTCGTAAATAGGGAATCGTAATTTCAATCGTTCTTCAATGGCTTTTGGACGCATATCAAATAGCTTTTCAATTTTTACAGCTATTTCACCATCACTTAGTGCTACCTGAGCAGTATTGTATGTGTTTACGTACAAATTCATTGGCTTTGCCACTCCAATAGCATAGGCAACTTGCACCAAAACTTCGTTGGCTAAACCTGCAGCTACAATATTTTTGGCTATATGACGAGCAGCATAAGCAGCCGAACGATCCACTTTCGAAGGGTCTTTGCCTGAAAATGCACCACCACCGTGAGCTCCTTTTCCGCCATAAGTATCAACAATAATTTTGCGGCCAGTAAGTCCAGTGTCGCCATGTGGACCGCCAATTACAAATTTTCCTGTTGGGTTTACGTGCAATATATAATCGTTGGTAAACAACTGAGCAAATTGCACATCCAATGCTTTTACACGTGGAATTAAAATGTCTTTTACATCCTGACGGATTTTGGCTAACATTTCTTCGTCGGCAACTTCTTGCGATTTCGATTCGCTGGGTTGTACAAAATCATCGTGTTGGGTCGATACAACAATCGTATTCACCTTTACAGGCTGATTGTTATCATCGTATTCAATAGTTACTTGCGATTTTGAATCAGGGCGAAGATAAGTCATTACTTTTCCTTCGCGACGAATAGCCGCTAATTCTTCAACCAATGCATGTGATAAATCCAATGCTATTGGCATAAGATTTTTTGTTTCGTTAGTGGCATAGCCAAACATCATTCCTTGATCACCAGCACCTTGATTCATAGGGTCTTCGCGTTCTACACCGCGGTTTATGTCGCCCGATTGTTCGTGTAGTGCCGAAAAAACACCGCATGAATTACCGTCGAACATGTATTCGCTTTTGGTATAACCAATACGATTAATTACCCTACGTGCTACCGACTGAACATCGATATAGGCATTTGATTTTATTTCGCCAGCAAGTACTACTTGGCCGGTTGTAACTAAAGTTTCGCAAGCTACTTTTGAGGTGGCATCGAGCGCCAAAAAATTATCGAGAATGGCGTCGGAAATTTGGTCGGCTACTTTATCAGGATGGCCTTCCGATACCGATTCGGATGAAAATAAATATCCCATTTTGATTTAATTAAAAATTAATAATTATGAATTAATAATTCAGATAAGGATGGGGAAATATTTGGAAGGACTTTAGCGGATGCAGAAAATATGTTAGCAATTTAGCATTTTTTTCTGTGGTTGCAAGCAGTCCAAATCTCTCCACATTTTATACACTGCAAAGGTACTAACAATTCTTGAACCTCAATTGTTTATTCAAAATATTTAACTATAGGG
>CAYXQZ010000207.1:0-5276 GCA_964466415.1 uncultured Paludibacter sp. | reverse complement strand
TGAAAGCAGTAATACTTGCAGGAGGTTTAGGTTCTCGTTTAAGCGAAGCCACACACTCAATTCCTAAACCAATGGTTGAAATTGGAGGAAAACCTATTCTATGGCATATAATGAAAATTTACAGCCATTATGGTATCAACGAATTTATTATTTGTTGTGGATATAAGCAATATGTAATTAAAGAGTATTTTGCAAATTATCTGCGTCACAACTCAGATATAACAGTTGATTTATCGGACAATTCTATTGAAATACATAACAAGCATACTGAGAATTGGAAAGTTACAATGGTTGATACAGGTTTAAATACCATGACAGGTGGACGTATTAAACGGATACAGAACTATGTAGGCAATGAACGGTTTTTGTTGACGTATGGCGATGGAGTTACTGATCAAAATATTGCTGAAAGTATATGTTTTCACGAAAAATCAGATGTTGCTCTAACGCTGACTGCTTATAAGCCAAGTGGAAAATTCGGTGCTCTTGAGATTGATCCTGAAACAAATAAAGTAAATTCGTTTCAAGAGAAACCAGAAGGCGATGGGACTTGGATTAATGCAGGCTTTTTTGTTTGTGAACCAGAAGTTTTCGATTTTATAAAGGAGGGGGATGCGACTATTTTTGAAAGAAAACCGCTTGAAATGTTGGCTCAAAAAGGCAAAATGGCTGCCTTCAAACATTCCGGATTCTGGAAACCAATGGATACCTTGCGCGACAATGTGGAATTGAATGAAATGTGGGATAAAAATACTGCACCATGGAAAGTATGGTAAAAAATGAATTAGATATATTTAATGGTTTTTTTTTCGGAAAAACGATTTTAGTTACTGGACATACTGGCTTTAAAGGCTCTTGGCTTAGCATTTGGCTACATGAGTTAGGTGCAAAAGTCATAGGATTAAGTCTTGATCCTTATTCGGAACGTGATAACTTTGTCTTATCTAGAATTGCTGAAAAAATTATTGATATTCGAGGAGATATTCGAAATTCAACGATTGTAAATGAAGTTTTTGAGAAATATGTACCCGAAATCGTATTTCATTTAGCTGCACAACCCCTTGTTCGATTATCTTATTCTGAACCGGTGAGCACTTACGAAACTAACGTTATGGGAACGATTAACGTTATGGAAGCAATTCGTGCATCAAATAGCGTAAAAGCAGGAGTATTAATTACAACAGATAAATGTTACGAAAACCGCGAGCAGTTATGGGGCTATCGCGAAGGTGATGCAATGGGGGGACATGATCCATACTCATCGAGTAAAGGTGCGGCCGAAATTGCAATTTCATCCTGGCGTCGTTCGTATAAAATGCCTATTGCCAGTGTTCGAGCTGGAAATGTAATAGGTGGAGGCGATTGGGCGTTGGATCGAATTATACCTGACTGTATTCGTGCTATTGAAACTGATAAACCTATTGAAATTCGAAATCCACAAGCTATACGTCCGTGGCAACATGTGCTCGAACCACTTGGAGCTTACCTGCTTCTTGCATTAAAACTTTATAACGAACCTGAAAAATATGCCGAAAGTTGGAATATTGGTCCAGAACTCAATTCAGTTTCCACAGTAAAGGAAATTTCAGATATGGTGACCAAACAATACGGAAAAGGTGTCGTAAAAGATGTGTCAGATCCAAATCAGTTACACGAAGCAAATCTTCTAATGCTTGATATCACCAAAGCAAATTTGCGACTGGGTTGGACTCCGGGACTCACAATAAATCAAACTGTTGAGCTTACTGTGGATTGGTATAAACGTTATTCAAATGAGAATGTACACGGACTTTGCTTAAATCAGATAAAAAATTATTTATATTATTGTGAGAAAAAGTAGTCTCAAGTTGCTTAATAGAGTTGTAAAAAAATTGACAGTATATGTTGATAAATTGAACAACCGTTTTACTGAGGAACAATCAGTAAAAGGTAATTTGTACCATGTTATTGATAAATTTGAAGTTGGAAAAGCAATACAAACAATAAAGGATTACAGTATTGAAAAGGTAAGACCCTACGAAATACACGGCGCTATAAAAAATATCCGTTTTGATGTTGAATATCCGGCTATTCACTTGATGGAATACGAAAACGTTCGTTTTTTTGCTGAGTCAGATTTTATTCTACATGGCAATCATGTAATTTGGGATAAACGAAATTATCCTATGTTTTCAAAAATGATTCCGCAAGATAAGGATTTATTAGGTTTTGATGAAAAAACAGTTCGAATCTCGATTGAAAAAGAAATTGTAGAATTTGAAACAGCGTTTTCGATGTGTGGTGTACATTCCACAGTTTGGTCTCATTTTTTAGTTCAATATCTGCCCAAAATCTACTTTTTTGCACAATTTGCTGAAAAACAAAACGAACAAATTACAATAATTTTGCCAGAATATACTGATAAACAAGTAATTGAAGTTGTAGAGTATTATACAAAAGATATTAGCAACACAACCATAAGTACTTTAAGACATAATCAGTCTGCACGCTGTAAAAAGTTATTGTATATTGAAAGTATGTCTATGATTTCGGATCATGAAATGTATGAAACATATATTGATTTTTTTATACCTGAGTGTGTTACAAGTTTTTTAAGAACTAAATTTGTACCTGATTGTATTCAAAAATATAGTATTAAGGACAAAGGGCAAAAAAACAAATTGTATATTGTTAGAAAGAATGCTTCATATCGTAACTTGTTGAATATTGAGGAGATAGAAGCTTTTTTCAGAGCAGAAGGATATACATTTATTGAGCCACATTTACTAACAATGAGCGAAAAAATAGAACTATTTTATAATGCAACCGAGGTTGCAGGGCCTTATTCAGCAGGATTTTCCAATATACAGTTTTGCAGACCAGGTGCAAAAATTTGCTTATTATCAAATATTCATAGAAGTTTCGAAACCTATCTTTCGTATTTTGTCGATCAGCATGATATAAGATTTGTGGCAGTTACGGGAGTTGATAATGATAACAATAGTCATTCTGACTATAAAATTTCGATTGAAAAGGTTAAGGATGCCTATAACCAATTATTTAAAAATTAAGCATGATGAAGGTTACTTTAATTGGCTCGAATGGTTTATTAGCAGATAGTATAGGTGTGTATTGCAATACTCATAACTTTGAACTTGTGGTTTGGGGACTTGATAAACCGTTGAACCACTTGTACACTTCATTCGAACAGGTAAATCTAATAAGTGGTCAGCCAGATTATTCAACTTTAAAAACTTCTGATGTAATTATTTATGCAGTAGGTGCTGGTATTCAATCAAATCTGAAAGAAAGTTCTGATTTAATATACAACCTGAATGTGTTTACACCAGTTCGCATTTGCAATGAATTGGATAAAATTGGCTACGAAGGATCATTTATAACATTTGGCTCATATTTCGAAATTGGTGAAAACATTGATGACATAAAGTTTGATGAGCAATCGCTTATAAATTCGATGCGTAATGTTCCGAATGATTACTGTGTTTCGAAGCGGATGCTTACTAGGTTTATTAATTCAAAAAAGCATAAATACAATCACTTACATGCAATATTGCCGACAATTTATGGAGAAAGAGAATCCGCGCATCGACTTATTCCATATACGGTTAAAGCACTCAAATATAACGAAGCACTGAAGTTTACGAGTGGCAATCAGGTTCGTCAGTACTTATATATTGATGATTTGCCTCATATTTTATTTTCATTGATTAATAATGGCTCATCTGGTATTTTTAATTTACCCGGCAGTGAAACCTTTACTGTACGACAATTGGTAAAGAAAGTTTTTGATTTTTATGGAAAAGAATTTTCCGAAGAAATTTTTGGTTCTGTTCAAAGAGCAGATGTTGGAATGCTAAATTTACAAATGAATGGTGATAAATTGAATAATGAAATTCCGAGTGTTAGTTATAGCAATTTTTCCGAATGTTTAAAACGATACGATCTATGTCTTTAGTTGATAGGGTGAAAATAATACAGCGAACCATCATGTCCGATGAACGTGGATGGTTCCTGAAAGTAATGAATGGGAAGGAAGATAATCTTCCAGCCTATACAGGTGAAGTTTATTTGACTTGTGCTAAGTCTTTTCAAGTAAAAGGGGGACATTACCATCCTGTTGCTCTTGAATGGTTTACATTAATAAAAGGAAAATGTGAATTATTTCTTGAAGATATTTTTACGAAAGAATTATTGGTAATTCAACTATCGGAGAATGACCCTAAAACTATTTTTATCCCCAATAATGTCGGGCATATAGTTGTAAATAGGCACGAAGAGGAATTTATTCTACTTTCTTATACCGATCAGCTTTACAATCCACAAGACACTATTAATTACAATATTAAATACTAATTATGCTCGAACAAATCAATCACAACGAAAAAGTATTGGCTATTATCATACATGCCAATTATTATAAAGAAGGAATTTCTTTTTTTACACCCGATAGTTTTTCACAGCAGTTAGGTTATATGAATCGCCCCGAAGGTTACCTAATACCTCCACATGTACACAATGTAGTAGAACGCAAGGTAGAGCTTACTCAAGAAGTATTATATGTAAAAAGCGGAAAAGTACGCGTCGATTTCTATGATGACGATAAACAATATCTCGAAAGTAGAGTTATCTCAACCGGCGATGTCATTTTATTGGCTCATGGTGGACATGGTTTTAAAATGCTAGAACAATCGGAAATGATTGAAGTAAAACAAGGTCCATTTTGTGGCGAACTGGACAAAGTCCGATTTGATTCCGTATCTGATGAAGAAATAAAGTTTTAATTATATATACAACAATCCATTTACCGCACTATTTTCCCCTTTAGGGGTTAGGGGCAGATTAGACAATCATTATGAGTAAGTTTATTCCCGTTTGCGAACCATTTTTGGATGGCAACGAACTAAAATATGTGACTGATGCCGTCGAAACCGGCTGGATTTCGTCGGCAGGTAAGTATGTTACCGAGTTCGAAAAACAATTTGCAGCTTATTGCGATTGCAAATACGGTGTGGCTGTTTGCAACGGTACTGTAGCTTTACACTTGGCTTTAGTGGCTCTCGGAATTGGCAAAGGAGATGAAGTAATTATCCCTACTTTCACAATGATTGCTTCTGCTTTTGCAGTGGCTTATACCGGCGCAACTCCTGTATTTGTAGATGCCGATAAAGAAACATGGAACATTGATGTTACAAAAATTGAGGAGAAAATTACGCCTCGCACCAAAGCCATAATGCCTGTGCATATTTTTGGATTGATGTGCGATATGGATGCCATTA
>CAYXQZ010000206.1:0-5316 GCA_964466415.1 uncultured Paludibacter sp. | reverse complement strand
AAATCTACTTCGTAGCTCTGTCATTTTTGTATTTAAAATTGAGATTATGTGTTGTCTAATGTTTTTTAAGTTTGTGTAAAACAATTACAAACAAAAAAGCTTTATCTTTGTACGTCAAAAAATAAAAATATAAAGCTCCACAATTTTTATCAGCGTACAAAATGGCATTTAATTATCGGAAACTTGGTTTAAAAAAACTCGACACCTACATTATTGGTAAGTTTCTGGGCACTTTTTTCTATTCTATTGTTTTAATTATCAGTATTTCGGTGGTTTTTGATTTGACCGAGAAATTGGATAATTTTTTCGATACCAATGCTCCTTTTAAAGCCATAGTTACTGAATATTATCTGAATTTTATTCCTTATTATGTGAATATGTTCAGCCCGCTTTTTACCTTTATTTCCGTTATCTTTTTCACTTCCAAAATGGCTGGCAATACCGAAATTGTGGCTATTCTAGCTAGTGGTGTCAGTTTTAGGCGCTTAATGGTTCCGTATCTTATTTCGGCTGTTGTAATTAGTTCCATGTCGTTTGTGTTGGGCGCTTACATAATACCGCCTGCTTCGGCTAAAATGCTTGATTTTGAGGATAAGTACATTAAAAAGAAAAAACTGGACAATGCCCGCAACGTGCAAATGGAGGTCGAAAAAAATGTAATTATGTATATCGAACGTTATGAGGTGGCCGAAAAAACGGGTTATCGGTTTTCGCTCGAAAAATTTGAAGATAAAATACTTACATCGCGCCTTACGGCCGAAACTGCACGCTGGGATACAGCTAAACATTGGGTTTTAACCAATTACGTACAACGCGATTTTAATGGCATGCGCGAAAGTTTGAAAAAAGGGACCGAAATGGATACAACTATCAACGTAGAGCCTCGTGAGTTTTTTATTACCTCAGCCGAGAGTGCGCAGCTTAATATTAATGAACTGGGTAGCTACCTCGATAGGCAAAAAAGCCGTGGTGTAGGGAATATTCAGGGTTTTGAGGATGAGTACTACAAACGGTTTTCGATGCCATTGGCTGCCTTTATCATGACATTGATTGGTGTATCGCTATCGTCGCGCAAGGTGCGGGGTGGCATGGGTTTACACTTAGGTATTGGGCTCGCTCTGAGTTCATTGTATATTTTATTTTCTACATTCTCTACCACATTCTCGGTAAACGGACTTATGTCGGCATTTGTGGCAGTGTGGCTACCCAATGTTGTGTTTTTGGGCATAGGTATTTATTTATACATCAAAGCACCTAAATAATTCTTCGCGGCATTTGCAAATTCAAAAATATATTCTATTTTTGCAATTAGATAAGTCAAATTTTATTCACTTTATAAAACATCGTATACGTATGAGAACTTTGAAATTTTTTACCGTTATTGGTATGTTATTGATTTCGTTTTTATTGTCGGCTCAGGTTCCGACAGCAGCTAAAACTGCCGCTCAAACAGCCCAACAGCCTGTAAAACCAAACATTATTAAAAAATTGCCCGAAAAGCAACAAGCTATGTACGACCAAATGGCTACAGACTTGCAACTTACTGAGGTTCAAAAAGCTAAAGTTATTGAATTGGCAATGGAACGTGCAGTGACCTTGAGCGAAAAGATGAAAACAGCTACTACCGATGAGCAAAAAGCAGAACTTAAAAAAGCAAGCGGTGTAGAGTATCAAAAAAAGTTGGAAGATGCACTTGGGGTTGAACTTGCCGAGAAACAAAAAGCATGGCAAAAAGAATATACCTTGAAAATGAAAGCTGCAGCAGCTCCAGCTAAGTAATTTTTATTTATTTCGTATATTTCCGTCGGCGGAAATATTGATACACCAACCCAACCAAAACAAGAATGAATAGCGGCAAAGCAATATTTGTTATTTGCCAAAAAAGTTTTTGTTCCGAAATGATTTGCTTGTTTAGCAAACGTAGTTTTAAAGAGCGAGAGCGCAACTCCAGCCATTTAGGATCGTCGGCTAAATAAAGCAAAGCATTTTGTATAAACTCCCTATTGCCAAACTGTTGATTCATATACCTATCGAATCCTAGAGCTAAAGTAGTACTATCGCTGGCAATGCCATTTGTTTCGTTCCTGATAATATCGCCATCGGCCACCACTATTTGTTTGGATGGCTTGCTTTGGGCCAGTACTTGCTGAATGCCCGATAATCCTTCCGGAGCAAGTCTGTTTTCGAAATTTGACTTAAATTTTCCTTCGAGCAATACAGCCACAGGCAAATAAGCTTGGTTAAAATAAGCTTTGTCAGTAGCATTAGGCATAGAACCCAAATCGATGGTTGTAGGGGTAGCCAAGGCATGCGTATTGTCCGAACTGGCTAGCAATAAAGCTGTTCTCACTTCTTTGTTTTCGCCTACAATATCCAGCGACGAAGTAAATTCGCTACGCACTTCGGTAATGTTTTTGGTTATGGGGTGCTGATACGAGGTCAATAACAATGGCGCAAAAAACCAAGGCGACGATTCAAATTGCGGTTTAGCTCCTTTGGGTGCAATATTTACCGGAATTTGAGCACATTGCACATCCTGCAATAAGTTGGCATTAATGCGAACGCCATATTTAAATAATTGGTCCGATAAATTTACATCCAACTCCATAGCGGGCGAAAGTCCGTTTACCGATAAGTTTTCGCGTGCAATGCGCACACCATCAACCAACCACAATACATTACCACCTTGCATGATGTATTGGTCAATAATAAATTTATCCTTTTCGGTAAATGGCACAGTAGGCCGGGCAATAACAATGGCTTTATAAGGCTGCAGAATAGATGCATCGTTGGCAATTACGCCTCTATCAATCTGAAAATACCGGCTTAGCGATTTGCTAATATCATAGGTTTCGGCTTCGTTAAGTTCGCCATGTCCTTCGATAAAAGCAATTTTCGAAACAGTAGTTTTCATTGCCCTGCGTATGCCATCGGTCAGTTCGAACTCCAGATTTTCAATGGAAATATTTAAATTTTCTTCACCCGAAACACCTCTGATATTTTTGAGGAGATTCACATACACCGTTTTACTTCCGTACGAAATTTTAATCCAAGGAAAAACAATTTTCTGTATGGCTTTTCCTTCGTTATCGCGTTCGTAAATGGCTGTAGGTGTCATGCCCAATGCAGCCAATTCAGCTTGTTTTTTCTCGCGCTCTTGGGACGAACTTGCTTCCGACGGGTTTATTACCTGAAAATTTATCCCTTTATTGGCAAATACATCCAATTCGTCGACCAATTCTACGGTCGATTTTTTCAAGCGCTGAAAACCCGGATTTAAATCGCCATCCAAGTAAAGCGTCAGGGTCATCGTTTCATTTGTACTTTGCATCAACTCTTTGCTCTGTGGCGAAATGCTATATCGTCCGTCCGAAGTTAAATCGATACGGAAAAACACAAAAAACGACAGCGTAGCCAAGGCTACTACTGCCATTAAAACAAAAAGATTGTTGTGTGTACGAAACATTATGAGCGTTTTAATTCTCTTTTTTCAACAATAATTGATGCAATAATTGATATGGTAAGCGCACCAATAATAACCCCTAAGGATACAAAATTGCTGATATGGAACGAATAATCAATTGAGTGTGTAAACTCATTGATACACATTTTAATACCAATAAATGAGAGAATTAATGCTAAAGCATATTTCAAATATCGGAAGTACTGCATAACACCACTAAGCGCAAAATACAGCGAGCGCAAACCTAAGATAGCAAAAATATTAGAGGTGTACACGATAAACGGATCCTTGGAAACCGACAATACTGCCGGAATAGAGTCGATGGCAAAAATTAAATCGGAAACTTCGATAAGCAATAAAACAATGAAAAATGGAGTGGCATAAAGCACTTTGTTTTTACGCACAAAAAAACGAGTGTGGGTTTTGTCATCGCTCACCGGCATAATTTTGCGGAATATACGAACAGCAATGTTTTTATTCGGATCAAATTCCTTTTTATCTTCTTTTTCGAAAAGCATGTGCAGTCCGGTATAGATTAGGAATGCTCCGAAAATGTACATTACCCAAGCGAATTTTTCGATAATGGCAACTCCGGCAAAAATAAATATTGCCCTCATAACAATAGCCCCGATTATACCCCAGAACAAAATGCGGTGCTGATACTTCTGCTCAATTCCAAAAAAACTAAAAATCATTATAAATACAAACAAATTATCGACACTTAAGGATTCTTCGATAAGATATCCCGTCAGAAATTCGAGTGCTTTTTGTTTTCCAATCTCTTCGCCCCAAATATTTCCGCCTACAAAATAGATGCCCACGTTGAAGGCTACAGCCAGCCCAATCCAGAATAAACTCCAGAGCAATGCCGTTTTAACTTTCATTACTTCGTCTTTTTTGTGAAAAACCGTAAGGTCCAACACCAACATAATAAGCACGAATGTAACAAATCCAATCCAAAAAATTCCACTTACTTCCATAGAAAATTTGTTTTTTAAAATTTAAAAATTACGGGTGCAAAATTACTCAAATTTTGTAGATATCATCCTATTTAATACAATGCTTTTAGCAGAATGTGTTATTTTCAAATATTGAGCAATGTATTTCACTAAAAAACACTATTTTTGCAGTGAAATCGCACTGGATTAAGCACACTCAATAAACAATATAATTATTGATTTGTTTAGTCTCATATCTTAATTACATTTACCTTATTTCTTGAATAATATGCAGATAAGTCAAAAAAAAACTTGGATATTTTATAGTATAATACTTATTACATTTGTAGTTTTAAGTTACATACTATTTCAAAATGCCGAAAAGTTTGATTCATATTCATCCCGTCAGTTGTCCGAAACTGCCGCTAATTCAAATGCTTTTCAGAGTTTTGTAAGTTCGGTTTTACATAATTTAGGTGAACCGGCCGCAATGTTGTTGTTGCAAATTCTTTCCATTCTGATTGTTTCTCGTGTTTTTGGATTTGTGTTTGTGAAACTGGGACAGCCAACAGTTATTGGCGAAATTCTTGCAGGGATAGTGTTAGGACCATCACTTTTAGGTTATTTTTTTCCCGAAACATACAGTTTTCTATTTGCTCCCGATTCACTCTCCAATATATATATTATTAGTCAGGTTGGTTTGGTGCTTTTTATGTTTACGGTTGGTATGGAGCTCGATTTGGGTATGCTTAAAAACAAAATGGGGGTAACTTTTGTCATAAGCCATTCCAGCATAATTATTCCTTATCTTCTTGGAATGGTGCTAGCCTATTTTATTTATCAGGATTATGCTGCTGGACATACCGATTTTCTTTCGTTTGCATTATTTATAGGCATTTCAATGAGTGTTACCGC
>CAYXQZ010000205.1:0-5372 GCA_964466415.1 uncultured Paludibacter sp. | reverse complement strand
TTAAAACTGAAAATAGATAAACGGCTGAATTTCCGATGATTTAATTTGAATCACTATAAATATTATAAGCGACAAATATAGTAATTTTAATATAAATGGCGAACGTATTACTAAATTCTCCACTTTTTGTTCGGTCCTATGAGATGTAAAATGCAGCACAAAACCAGTCAACATTAATAAGCTAACTAATGGATAACCAACTATATAATCCCTGATAATTTCGGGATGAAAAGCTGTGAAAATTTGTGTCAATACAGCTCCGACTGTTTGCATATCGTCAGCACGAAAGAATATCCACGTAAAGCACACAAAATGGAAAGTAAGTAGAATCCCTATGATTTTTGTAATTTTATTCTGAGGAATAGTAATAATTGATTTCATAAACTTTTCGATAGCCAACATTACTCCATGTAAGGCTCCCCAAATAATAAAACGCAATGCAGCGCCATGCCACAAACCACCCAAAAGCATGGTTATAAGCAAATTAATATAAGTTCGAATTTTCCCTTTGCGGTTTCCGCCCAGCGAAATATACAAATAGTCGCGCAACCACGTCGATAGCGAAATATGCCAACGTCGCCAAAATTCGGTAATACTTGACGATTGATAAGGCGAATCAAAATTGATATTCAGTTTGTAACCAAGCAGCAAAGCAATGCCAATAGCCATATCGGAATAACCCGAAAAATCACAATAAATTTGCAAGGCATAACCATAAACGCCCATCAGGTTTTCGAATCCGGTATAGAGCGCCGGAGCATCAAAAATGCGGTCGACAAAGTTCAAACTAATATAATCGGAAATAACTGCTTTTTTAAATAATCCTGTCGAAATCAGAAATATAGCCTTACCGAAATCCTGTTTATTTAGATAAGGAGTTTTGAAAATTTGCGGAATAAAATCGGCTGCACGCACAATAGGACCCGCCACCATTTGAGGGAAAAAAGTGGTAAAAAAAGCAAACTCGGAAATGCTTTTAAGGGGCATAATGTTTCGTCGGTACACATCGATGGTATAACTCAAGCTCTGAAAAGTAAAAAATGAAATTCCTACCGGAAGAAAGATAGCAAACGGGTCGAAAGGTTTATTGAGTAATTCATAAAATCCGGCAAATATAAAATTTGTATATTTAAAATAAGCCAGCACTCCTAAATTCAGCACCAAACTACTCACTAACAAAAAGATACGAATCGATTTCCGTTCCGAATTTCCCATTATACGCGCCAGATTATAATCGGAAAATGTAAGAAATAACAACAATAAAAAATACCATCCACTGGATTTGTAATAAAAATAGACCGAAAAAACTGTCACATACAGAATACGTAGTTTTTGCTTTTTAAAAACCAATAAATAAATGGCAAAAAAGCCAACAAACAAATACAAAAACAACGCGCTACTAAAAATTATAGGCGCCTCGGGTTGGTACAATAGTTCGTTCAGCAATTTATCAATATCAAAGGGCAACATATCTCGAATAGCTATTAATCAATGTATTATAAATCATTTTTCCTTGCAACGTATATCCCTGAACGGTATAATGAATGCGGTCGGCGGTAATTAAACCACGGCGGCGCCACTCAGCAGCTGAGCCATAACCACCACTAATATCATACATATCCATACATGCAATATTGTTTTTTTCGGCAGCGGCAAGCAAACCATTACGTACTACTTTTAAATAAGGATTGAGCTTTTTGCGACGATAATAATTATCGAAAGGAGTTATAATCACAATAGGCGCATCAACACCTTGAGAACGAATATTACGAACCATTTTATCAACCTCATCAACAATGATTTGCGCATTAACTCTTGAATTCACGCCTTCGTTGGTACCAAGCGAAACAAATATTATATCGGGTTGCAATAAAGGCATTTCGGCAAAAAAAGCTGGAGAATGATTATAATCGGCATAATGCGCACCATTAATTCCAACCACATGATACTGAATGCCTTTTCGTTCATTTTCAAGCACTAATCCATCAATCAGTAAATTTCCGTTCGATTGCAATGTTACATTTTCTGTTAGGCATTCAAGCTTCGTTTCGTAAATTGTGTCACCTGAAAAAGCAAGAAGTTTACGAGTTGAATCGTTTTTGGTAGTTACAAATGCTAATAATCCATTCGAATCGTTTCGGCAAATCAATTTAAGCTTACTGAACGAATTATCAACGGAATCGCGTTTATTCATTTTCAACTCTACATTAAAAATATTATCGGTGCTGAGTAGGCTAGCTCCTGCAATTCCTGGTTCAAACTGGCGTTTACGCATTCGAACCGTTTCCCATTTCCAACTATTGCCCGACGAAGTTCGGAAGTCGTAGGATTCATTTGATTTGGTAAGTCGATATGGAAATACCAACCCACGACCAGCATTTCCAAATCTTTTTTGTAATGAGTTACGGATTTCGCGAGTAAGAAAATCAGCTTGTATGTGCGAATCGCCAATATGCAATATATTAAGCACTTGGGTAGAATCAGATTTTTCGAGATTTGCTAATTTATTAAAAAAAGGAGACAAATGTTGCTTGTTGATTATCGTATCGCTTCCTGTACGATAAGTTGAAAAGTTAATATTTTGCGTTTTAGCAATTAGTGATATTGTAAAAACGATCAACAGCAAAAACTTAATTCGCAACAAGGTTTTTCCTCCTTTCTACAAATCGTTCGGATTCAAAAATAAATGTTCCTGCTAGTTTATGTCCAATTATGCGTCCACCATCAAAATTTAAATGTGTATAATCTTTTGCTGCTAATGGTGGATTGGAGTTCACCAACTTCGACATGGAGTTTTCGCCACCCATGGCTTTGTACAAATTCCAGAACAACAGATTATTATCGAATGCAAATTGCTCTTGTACGCTAACTAAACTCTTTACAGCTTTCATCGTTGAGAAATTTCCCTGGCGTCGTTCGCTTCTGTCCGATACCGAAAGCATAAGTATGGGAGTATTTGGAAAAGCAGCTTTAAATTTTAAAACCAATTTCTTCATACCTTCCATGTAATCCGTATATTTGCGCGATTCGGGCGTTATGGCATTTAATCCAAATTGCAAAACAATCATATCGTAATTTAGCAAACTATCAAATTTCATTAAATTGGTTGTAGGAATAGCCAATAAACTTATACCTGAATTGCCTTTTATCGAAAAATTATCCAAATAAATTCCTGTACTATCTTCGAGCGAAGCACCATAAATTGTGACGCCCGATTGACGGTTGAAATTTAGCTTAACCTTTTGAATATCTGGACTTGTTACAGTTAGCATTTCGGGCGTTGCCGAAGGATTTAATGTAATACGTTTTTTAATTGTATCGTTTAAAGATAGGCGAGCTTCGGATTCGGTTTGAGATGAATAAAACAAACGAAACACATCAAATTTGCGAGTATGTTTGTATTTATAACTGGACTTAAAACGTACAAAATTAGCCGAATCGGGTTGGTAATTAAACCCATTAATCCCAAAATTACGTATTCCTCTGCGTGCAATAACTGAACTAGTTTGCCAGCCTCCAAAACTATGTTGTACCGACCGACGATAACCTGCAGCCTCATGCGTAATAGGCACAAAACCCACACCATTACCGCCAAAAACCGATTGTAGTGAGTCGCGCAAGTCACAAACCACCAAATCGGCATCAGTAAACGAATCGCCAAACCAAGCAATACGTACTTTATCACGACCGTGTTTGGCACGTTGTAACTTACTAAAAATGGGGTCGAGTGGAAATTTTTGAGTCGTAAAATTCTGAATAGGCGTATATCCATCAGGGTATGAAATGGATTCTACAACTGGCTCTTCGGCAATTACAGTAGGCTCTATTTCATCAACTTCGTCAACTATTATGTCCGAAAACATATTGATGGGTTTTAGTTGAAACGAAAAAAATGTCCTGTCGTAATCCAAAAATGATAACAGTCCAAATAGCAAAGCTAATGTAAATACAAATAAGAATGAACTAAAGATGTAATTTTTACCTTCCAAAATAACTTATTCTTGATTATTTTTTGAAAGTGCAAAGGTACAAAATTAATCTATTTTTTCAACAAAATTTGCTTTTACATTAGCTTAATTTGCGCATATTAGTGTGTCGAGCCAATAACATCAACGAATACTAAATGCAATTTTTCTAGGATAATCTTTTCATGGCTTCAATAGTAGCTTCGCGACTTCCAAATGCTGAGAAGCGCACAAAACCCTCGCCACTTAGCCCGAAACCGGCCCCTGGAGTGGTAACAATATTTTTTTCTTTCAATAAATAATCAAAATATTCCCAACTTCCCATGCCTTCGGGTGCTTTAGCCCATACATAAGGTGCGTTTTTTCCGCCATAAATGGTGTAACCAGCTTTTTCCAAGCCTTCGCGGATAATGCGTGCATTTTCGGTATAAAATTCAATCAGTGCTTTCACTTGTTTTTTACCTTCAGGACTGAATGTAGCTTCGGCAGCACGTTGTACTACGTACGAAGTTCCGTTGAATTTGGTACTATGACGGCGATTCCAAAGTTTATTCAACGCTACTTTTTCACCATTTTCGGCAAAAGCCATTACTGCTTTTGGCACCACAGTATAACCACAGCGTGTACCTGTAAATCCAGCAGTTTTGGAGAAACTACGAAATTCGAGCGCTACTTCGGTTGCACCTTCAATTTCGTAAATGCTGTGAGGTACGTTTTCTTCCGTAATAAATGCTTCGTAAGCGGCATCAAAAAATATAATGGCGTTGTTTGCTTTTGCATAATCAACCCAAACTTTCAGCTGAGCATGTGTTAGCGTAGTTCCGGTAGGATTGTTTGGATAGCAAAGATAAATTAAATCCACTTTTTCGGTTGGCAATTGTGGTACAAAGTTATTAGCCACATTACAAGGCAGATACACCAAATTACTCCATACATTTTGTTCGTTTGGCTCACCTGCACGGCCACCCATAGCGTTGGTATCTACATACACTGGGTAACTTGGGTCGGTAATAGCCACACGATTGTTTACACTAAAAATATCACCAATATTGCCAGTATCGCTTTTTGCGCCATCACTTACAAAAATCTCATCTGCTTCAATTGACAAACCTTTTGCAGCAAAATCATTTGCCACAATCGCATCACGCAAAAATGCATAACCTTGCTCAGGACCGTAACCACGAAAAGTTTCGGCATGACGTTGTTCTTCAGCTGCTTTAATCATAGCATCAACCGATGCATCGGGTAAAGGAAGACTCACATCGCCAATTCCCATGCGGATTATAGGAGCATCTGGATTTGCTTCTTTGTGTTGATTTACGCGTTTTGCAATTTCCGAAAACAAGTATGTAGCCGGTATTTTAATAAAATTGTCGTTAATTTGTGCCATTCTATTTTAGTTTGTAA
>CAYXQZ010000204.1:0-5380 GCA_964466415.1 uncultured Paludibacter sp. | reverse complement strand
TAACGTGCGAAGCACAAATAACCACTAATAACGCCCGTAGGGCCAATAACGTGCGAAGCACCTAATAACGGCGAAGCCCTAAACTATCCTATTCGTTGCTGTATCCGGAAAAACAACCGCTGGTTTAAATGTACGAGCTTCTTCCATTTCCATCATAGCATACGCCATAATTATCACAATATCACCAGGCTGCACCAAGCGAGCAGCAGCACCATTGAGGCATATTACACCCGAACTGCGCTTTCCAGGAATAACATAAGTCTCGAATCGCTCACCATTGTTATTATTTACAATGGTTACTTTTTCATTCGCTATAATGTTGGCAGCATCCATCAAATCTTCGTCGATAGTGATACTCCCGATATAATTTAAATTGGCCTCGGTAACCGAAACACGATGAATCTTTGATTTGACTATATGAACGAACATAATTATTAATTGTTAATTATAAATTATTAATTGTACCTAACATTGTCGATTAAGCGAACTTCGCCACAAAAAACAGCTATACATCCAACAGTTGCGGAGTTCCAATTGTTTGCGGTTTGCAAAGTTTTAGCATCTACAATTTCGAAATATTCAAGTTTCAAGCCTTCTATTTGAGCAATTTTGTTTTCGACCCAACTTGTTAATTCAGCTGGTAACATATTGTTTGTCAGCTTAATACTTTCGAACAATACTGACGAAATGCTTGCTGCTATTTCCCGTTGAGCAGTTGTAAGACGTTCATTGCGGCTACTCATGGCCAAACCGCTTGCCTCGCGAACAATAGGACAGTCGATTATTTCAATATCGAAACCCAATTTTTGGGTCATTAAATGGATAATGGCTAATTGTTGAAAATCTTTTTCGCCAAAGTACGATTTATGAGGCTGTACGAGTGTAAAAAGTTTACTAACTATTTGAACCACACCATTAAAATGGCCAGGTCGAAATTTGCCTTCCATAACTGTATCCAGCCCTTCAAAATCAAACTCAAAGCGATAATTCTGTTCGTTTTCCGAATACATATCGTCGATTGACGGAGCAAAAATTAAATCGCAACCCGCTTTTTCGAGCAAGAGTGCATCGGCATCCAAATTCCGAGGGTATTTTTCGAGGTCGCTCGCATTGTTAAACTGCGTAGGATTCACAAAAATGCTCACTACATTGTAATCGTTTTCAGCAACCGAACGCTCCACTAACCCAATATGCCCTGCATGCAAAGCGCCCATAGTTGGCACAAAACCAATGGTTTGGCCATTATCTTTCACTTTTGAAATTTCGGACTGCAGCTGAGCAACATTTCGAACAATCAACATAGGATTATCTTCGTTTTATTGATTCAAATATTATTTTGTATTATTCGAAAAATGCATAAATTTCGAAAAACGCTGCAAAAGTACAAAAACTAATTTGGAAAACAGTTATTTCGATATAATTCTTAAGAACATTGATTTAAGTCATAAGTTTTAAATAGTTGAAAATCAAGATGTGTTCAAGGTTAAACTTCTATAATTACATACCAACTTACTCAAACTACATATTTTTGTGCTTACAGTTAAATTGCAGAGCTACAAGCAAATAATTATTTTTATTCGGAAAAATTGCATTTTTTACTTACACTTTTAGTTGCATGTGATTAACAAATTGAACAAAAGGCTTGTTTATATCCAATTTTTTTTATATATCTTTGCATTTCGTTTCAAAAAAACTGCACCGTAAGAACATTAAATGAAGAAGAAAATTAATAAGATTCTGTATATTTCGCAAGAAATATTTCCGTACCTACCTGAATCAGAAATTGCTAATATGTGTCGGTATTTGCCACAAGCAATGCAGGATAGAGGTAAAGAAACAAGAACTTTTATGCCAAAGTTCGGTGCAATTAACGAAAGGCGTAATCAATTGCACGAAGTGATCCGTTTATCGGGCATGAATTTGATTATTGACGATACCGATCACCCACTAATTATAAAAGTGGCTTCGATACAAGCTGCCCGACTACAGGTTTACTTTATCGACAATGACGATTATTTTCACCGTAAAAACACAGTGCGCGACGAAAAAGGCGCTGAATATCCTGACAACGACGAACGTACTATATTTTTTGTACGTGGCGTAATGGAAACAGTTAAAAAACTACGCTGGACACCCGATGTAATTCACTGTAGCGGCTGGATGACAGCTTTAGCACCACTTTACATCAAAAAAGCATACAATCAAGATCCTTTTTTCAAACATTCGAAAGTGGTGTATTCACTTTGCAACGATGCGTTCGAAAAACCTTTTAGAAACTTATTTTCGGACAGATTAAAGCTCGAAGGCATTGAGAAAAAACATGTTTCGCAGTTTAAAGACAAGGAAATAGATTATGTAGCGCTTTCGAAATTTGCGATTGACTATTCGGATGGTGTTATACAATCGACCCCTGAAGTTAACCCTGAAATTATTAATTACATAAAGGACAATAAAGTTAACTTTATTCCGTATGTAAATCAGGAAGATTATGCTGATGAATATCTGCGCTTTTACGACACATTAATGTAGCCATTTGGATAAATCCAAAAATTAACCAATCACTATCAAATTCTCTTCCGTATGAGATTACAATTTATTTTTGTAGTGCTGTTTTCGCTCTTTTTGTTTGGTTGCGAAAACGATTTGACCGACTTAGGAGCTTCTGCACAGCCTGCTAGCGACGCCATTATTCTTAAAATCGACTCGCTCGATGTAAGTTCGTCGAATTTTGATGTAAGCTATATTTATTCCAAACCCGACTCTTTATTGCTTGGTACATTTATAGACAATACCTATGGCCGACTTTATGCTGATATACTCACGCAGCTACAGCCACCTGTGGGTGTTGAATATCCCAAACAAACCGAAATTCAATCAAGTCCCGAGGCCGTTTCGGCAAATCTGGTTTTAAATTACAAATCGTGGTTTGGCGATCCCTACTCGCCCATGCAGGTAACTGTATATCAAATGGATAGAGGCACATTTCAAGATGTAGGGCTTTACAAGTCGAATATTATTCCCGATGATTATTGTTCGATGAACAAAATGTTAGGATCGAAAATCTTTACTGCCAAGGACTATGGTTCAATTCGCCCGATAGCAAATTCGGTAGAAATACCGCTCTCGCAAGATTTTGTGAACGAATTTAAAAGTGAACTTACCGATTCGTACACAAAAACCGATGTAGCACGCTTTCATGCCAAGTTTAACGGTTTATACATTACCACAAATTTTGGTTCGGCTAGCTTATTGAATATCAGAAGCATATATTTAAAGTTTAATTACAAATATACTTACAAACGCAAATCACTTGATGGTTTACGCGACTCAATAGTTACCGTAAATACCTCGCAAGATTATCCTGCTAACGAAGAAATACGAACCGTAAATCGTTTTCAACATCCTGATAAAGCAAGCGTTTTAAGCACTTTAAATGCAAATACGGATGTAAATGTGGTATCGGCGCCAGCTAATATCTACACTAAAGTTAGCATTTCGTATGCCGATTTAATAAGCAAATTAAAAGTGGACAACAGAAAACTATTACTAAATAGAGCAATGTTACGCATTAATGCTACCGATGTAAAAGATACAACTTTGGCACTACCATTAATAACTAGTTTACTATTGATCGACGTGGATAGTGTGGAAAATTTTTTCAAAAAACGCCGTTTACCATCGGATAAAACATCGGTAATTGGAACCATTTCGTACGAAAAAGCGAGCGACAATACGATTGCTTATTTCTATAATTTTGATTTGGCTAAAATACTAACTTATGAATTAGGCAAAACAAATAATACAACTACCATGCTTAATTACATGCTTGTACCTGTATCCATTGGTTACGATGGCAATCAGAATGTGAAGGAAATTAAGCAGCAAAACCTGATGCGTGCCGTTAAACTATGTTCGGGGACTCATTCTACTAAAAGTAAAAGAATGAAACTCAACGTGGTATACAGTGGTTTTTAAGGCAAGTTTTATTGGCTGATTAAAATTGTAAACCCAATTTCAATCCAGCAGTTTTAAGAGAAGCAATACCGTCATAAGCATAAGTTCCTTCGGCAATTGATTCGGTAAGTCGACCTTTAACGGAATATACAGCGCCAAATACACCAGCGTAAATGGAAGTTTTGTAATTTACTTTGTAATTTACGCCAGCACTTACACTTGTAAAAGCACCACCCTTGTAGTAGTTATTAACAGAAAATGTAAAACCGGACTCTACTCCCCAAAACGGTGAAGTTCGGTTTTTGTTTGTAGTAGTTTGAACTTTTAGGCAAATAGGGAGCAAGTTGATATTGGTATTGTTTACTGTCAAAAAACCTGCGCCTAGGCCTACAAAAATATCCTTACCCAACACTTTTTTATTTCCAAAACTCAATAAAAATTGCGTTAATAATTTTGCATTATCCTCGTGATGCATACTTACAGCACCACTGGCAATTTCGAATCGGGCTGAAAAATTGGTGTTTAATGGCACATCGGGCTCTGTTGATGACTGTTGTAAAGCGGAATCAGTTTTCGATGGCACAAAGGCTTCAACTAGAACAATTTCGGAAGGTTGAAACTGAAAACGAGCTCCTGTGCTATCCTTGAGCATTACTACCTCGTTGTTTTTCACAATAATTTCACCCACAAAAACAGTTCCTGTTTTGAGTGTCACTTTACTAGTTACAGCTTTTTCTTGAGCCAGAATTCCTACACTTACGAAGCAAAAAAACAATATCAACCATTTAATTTTCATCAATAATAAAAAGCCATTTGTCAAATTGCATAACTTTATTGATATGAATTGACAAAACAGTATTCAAAGATACAATTTATTTTTAAATTCTTAAGCAAGTGTTTTGAATGAAACTGGTTTCAATTCGTTTTATTTACCAATGTTGGGAACCAGCAGTTACGACCTGAAACTATGAAACTATCCAAAATCACCCATCGCCTCGAGCTCCGCATACGTGTGGACTTACAGTAGACGCTGCATGTGTCCACCTCGTACCAAAATCAGAGTATCAATGCTATCAAATTCTACTATGAGAGAGTTTCGGGAGGCAAACGTAAAATATATTTGATTGAACGACCAAGAAAAGAACAGTATTTGCCCGAAGTATTGAGCGAAGAAGAAGTTACTGGCATACTGAAAACCATAACAAATATAAAACATAAGGCATTGATAATGACCATCTATTCGGGAGGATTACGCATAAGCGAATTGATAAATTTGAAGGTAAAAGATATTGACAGTGATAGGATGCAAATGGTAGCGTAGCGGACATCCCGCTGTGGCGGGATAAAGTTTCACAAAGTAAAGGAAAAAAAGACCGTTATACTTTGTTAAGTAAAAAAACTTTATTAATTTTACGCCAATATTTTA
>CAYXQZ010000203.1:0-5410 GCA_964466415.1 uncultured Paludibacter sp. | reverse complement strand
ACATATTACAGGGCGATTTGAATCCACTGCTGCCGGCTAATGACGATGGCTATCGCTATGCAGCCCGACTGGAACAAATGATAATTGTACCGACTAAGGATAGCGGAAATTACGGAATAAAGTTTCAGAAACCTTTCAACCTGAAAACGCGCTATTATCAGCAGAAAATACTGGCCGATACCTTGCTGTATATTGCCGATATGCGTGATTTGTTGCAAGAAGAGGGTAATGGCAAAATACGAGCATTTTTGCGCAATCAACTGTTGGATAAGCATCTTACCACCTGCCTTATGCGCTTGGGTGAAAAAATACAGAAGGAAGCATTGCATGTTGAACTGCTAACCGAACTGACGAACCCGCTTTCGAACAATCAACTATCCAATATTTATGTTTTTCAGTTTCTAAAAGTGTGCCTTGCAAAAGCCTATCTTGAAATTCAGGATATGTTGGTCGATGTGGTTGCAGTAAAGCAAAGTGAAACTACACTTTACACTTCGCTGGCTGGTGAGCAGTTTCCGGCTAAAGAATTCCTGAGCCGCAGAAAATCAACGGTAGCCCAAAAAGAAACACTACCCAATGCAACTACCAATGCTGCTGTAAGCAAAGAAACACATTACACAAGCAAAGAAGTAATGGCAGTGCTCGGTTGTTCGGAGAGTACCTTGTTGCGTCTGAAAAAAGAACCTCATTTTCCGGCTGCGGTAAAGCAGCGCAATAAAGACATGTATCTGAAGTCCGAAATTGATATATGGAAAGCAACAAGACTTTAACATAATATTCTGAATTAAACACCACTAAATAACTCGTTAAACCCTTTTTAAAAGTTTGATTATGTTGTCGCAAAACCACCTTACACTCAATGTGCTGAATTTTTCGTTTGTACGAGAAAAATTATGTTGTTTTATAACTACACAGTCACTCGAAGGAGCTGTACAACTTTCGCGGAAGGATACAGAATTTTTTGTACATTATTTAAAATTGCCCACAGAAACTGCTGAGCTTTATACTCCTTTTGTGTGTTTTTTCAACCGTTCTACGCCCTTTTCTATGCTGTATTTGTCTTTCTTGCTATATTTTGGGAATAGCCAACGATCAATCTGGTATCTCCTTTGTGCATTTCATTAAATTCGGCATTTTTTTCTAATGACAAAATTCATTGTTATACAATATTATCCGATTCCAGGGTCTTCATCTGACTTTAGCCCTTTGCGGTAAGCTAATGGGCTAACATTATATTGATTTTTAAAACAACGATTAAAATACTGTGGAGAGTTATAGCCTAGCTGTTGGGAAATCTCGGTAATGTTAATATCTAGGTCATTTTGAAGCATAAAAGCAGCTCTTTTTATTCGAATGGTTGTCACAAAATCATTTGGACTTTGCCCGGTTATCCCCTTTATTTTAGCAAAAAGAACGGTACGGGACATACCCATCTCGCCAGCAAAAATATTAATATTAAATTCCGGGTTATTGATGTATTTTTCAACAATAGCCATTACTTTATCAATAATAGCCTTATCAATTGAATTGTTGGCAAGCATTTGTGGCGAAATTCCGGTGTGTTTGCTGAATTTTTCTTGTAACACAATTCGGCTGTTTACCAAGTTATTGCATCGGGTAATAAGAATGCTGGAATTAAATGGTTTTGTAATATAATCGTCAGCTCCTATGCGCAATCCTTCCAGATTATGTTCAGTTGCCGTACGAGCAGTAAGCAGTACTACTGGTATATGACAAGTTTCAATATTATTCTTTATTTCCCGACAAAGTTCAGTTCCAAACATTTTGGGCATCATTATGTCACTTAATACGATATCGGGCAGTATAGATCTTACCTTTTCAAGGCCATCTAAACCATCGACAGCAGTTATCACTTCGTAATAGTTTTCAAAAATACTCACCAACATTTCTCTGAGAGCATGATTATCTTCTACAATCAGCATTTTATGCCCACTGTTTTTTGTGTCATTTTTGTTAATTTCTTCTTGTATTAGAAAGTCATCATTGATTGCTGTAATTGAGCTATTATCAATGGAATTAATTTGTATATCGTCACTTATTTCTTCGTCAATAAAATGGTTTTTACCCAATTTAAGTTTCACTGTACAAACAGTACCTATGCCTAGTTCAGATCTAATATATATAGTCCCATGATGCAATTCCACTAAGCCTTTAGTTAAAGCCAGTCCAATTCCAGTTCCAGTATTTGATAGTCCATCCAATTGTTTTGCTTGATAGAAAGGTTCAAAAATTTTAGTAAGTTCAGAAGCTGCAATCCCTGAGCCTTCATCCAACACCTCAATAACGGCTTCGTTATTTATTTGACTTAAAGAAAAACATATTTTCTTTCCTTTTTCTGTGTATTTTAAGGCGTTTGACAGGAGATTGTTAATCACTTTCTGCAATTGTTTTGGATCATACCAAAGATTTAAGGTTTCTATTTGTGTACTAAATTGCATCTTTATCCCTTTGGTTTTAGCATATTCTTCAAATAACAGAAAGTTTTCGTGAAGAAACTTCACTATATTATTCTCGCAGACTTTGATTTTTAAATACCCTTGTTCTTGTTTACGGAAATCAAGCAATTCATTCACCAATTCCCGCAGTTGTATACCGTTTTTATATACACTAAGCATTTTTTTATAAGCTTTTGGCGTATAAGAATTTATGTGCAATAGCATTTCCATCTCCCCTATGATAAGGGTAAGTGGAGTACGAAACTCATGTGAAATATTGGTAAAATAATTGAGTTTGGCCTGATTCATATTTTCTATATCCAACACTCTTTCTTGCTCGTATTTAAGAGATTCCTCTAATTTAATTTTACGATTATTCAATCTAAGTAAATAACTGATTATAAATGCAAGCAAAAACACATATAAAAGATAAGCAAATGTGGTACGGTAATAAGGTGGTAACACTTCTATTGCTATACTGCAACTAGCCCTAATTTGGTCTTTTGGTGTTTTGGCTTTAATAACCAATGTATAGGTGCCTGGATTCAAATTGGAGAAGGTAATTATTTTTTGATTACGTGTACTAGTCCATGTATCTGAAAGTCCTTTCAGCTGGTACACAATTTCATTTTTATTTGGCGCAATAAAATTGGTGGTAGCAAACTCAATTGCAAATACAATGTATTTACTAGGCAATGAAATCTTGGGTGATGCATATAAAGACTGCTTTAATATACCTGTTTCATCATTCACCTTTACTTCTACATCATTTACAAAAAGGCGAGAAGGAATAATAGAGTACGGTTTCGGTTTATTTAATAAATCTTTTTCTTTGAAGGAAACCATTCCTTGAGCACCACCTAAATAAACTATCCCAGATTGACTTAAATACAATGAACTACCTATGAAATCCTTTATCGAAAAAATATTTTTAGAATTAAAGTTGATAAATTCTTTTTTAAGACAGTCGAACTGACTTATACCCTGATTTGAAATAGTCAACAGTTTTCCCTGTGAAGTCTCTGTAACCTGAAATATACCATCACCTATTAATTCACTATTTTGAGAATTGAAATTTTCGAAATCATCTGTTGAGTAATGATATAAATCGAGGCCATTAGCTGCAGTGCAAAACCATAGATTATGACCACTATCCTCAAAAATACTATTAATATAATTGTAGCTAATGCTGTTTCTTTTGTTAGAATTATGACAGTAATTTTTTAATTTTTTAGTTTCGAGATTGTACGAAAAAACACCCAATCCTCCAACTGTCATCCATAAAGTTCCCAAATGATCAATAAGTAGATTGGTTACATATTTAACGGGCTGTGAAATTCTTCTGTTTATCAGTGCGTTACATTTTCCTGTGAGTGGATTAAATAATACCACCCCATTGTCAGTGGCAATAATCAAAACATCTTTATATGGTTTAATATCGTTAATTGTATTTCCAGGCAAGCTACTCGGATTGTTTTCATCAAAGGAGTAATGCGTAAACCGGTCTGTTTTAAGTTCAAGTCTGTTCAGACCACCTAAATAGGTGCCAATCCACATAATCTCACTATTACGATCATAATATATGGCTTTTACATTGTTCTGCGAAATACTATTTTTGTTCTTATTGTGCTGATACCATTTGAATACCCTTTTTTGTGAGTCAAAGACATTTAAGCCTCCACCTTCAGTGCATATCCATATATTGTTGTATTTATCCTCGATTATTTTACCTACAATCGAAAAACTCAAACCAACACCCTCTAAAGTTGTAGGTAGAAAATGGTTAAATATCTCGCTTTGAGGTTTGAAATAATTAATACCACCAAAATATGTACCCACCCACATAGTTCCTTGTTGATCTTTGATGATAGCGAAAATAGATGAATGCGTTAGTCCTCCTTGTTTTGATTTGGCGGTGTAAGTGCTAAAGCTGTTAGAGGTTTTATTGAACTTGCTTAATCCATTAAAAGTCCCAATCCAAATATTCCCTTCATTATCTTCTTTGCATTCCCTAATAAAGTCAGATGCAATGGTCATATTATTACCGAGAGTGGTTTTGTGATTAACCACATTATTACCATCAAATTGGAATAATCCCTGCCCAACACTTCCCACCCAACACACACCTTTTGAGTCTTGATAGGTACTGCTGATGTTTATTCGGGGAAGACTTTGGTGAAACGTTTTTTTATCTTTTGTTACATACAATCCATCATTGCTAGTACCAATCCAAAATGTGTTTTTACACAGAAGAATTGAGGATATTAGTGCATTATTATTGGGTAATTTAAAAAAAAGCTTAAAATCACCTTTTTGTTCGTCGTAAATAAGTACAGTGTTATTGCGAGCTGCATATAAATGGTTGTTATAATAAATAGTCAAAGTATTCCCAGAAAGTATGGTTTTAAACTTCTCATTTTTAAAGTCATACTCCTGAATATCTCCCGAACATCTTAAGAATATCTTTCCATTTCTATCCCCTACAATCGTTTCAACTCTATTGGAAATTAATGTATTTGGATCATTTTTCTCATGTTTAAATTGTTGGATATTGTTACCATTATACATATTCAATCCATCACATGTGCCCGCCCAAACAAAGCCTCTTTCATCTTCATAAAGCGAAATTACAGATAATTGAGACAAGCCATCGTCTGTTGTCAAGCTGTGGAATGTTATATTCTGAGACCACCCCTGAAGTATGTGAATAATTGATATACAAAAAATTAGAGTAAACTTTTTCAAATCCTTCTTCTTTATATAATTAAGTACTAAAATGAAAATTCGGAATATCCTCTTTATTGATAAAGCACGCAAATATAACCTATAAATTCGAAATCCTTTGCATTAGATCACTACTTTCCGAACTTTAAAAATTGAAATTATGCAACAAACACATAAAAAAGGACTTTTGTACAACTTTTATAAACGATAGTTTAATGATTTATGCCATA
>CAYXQZ010000202.1:0-5434 GCA_964466415.1 uncultured Paludibacter sp. | reverse complement strand
CAATACTATTTCAGTACATTTAATTATACAATCAGAAAGAATTTTAGTATATTTGCATTGATTATTCTCTAATAAAATTTTTGCTTTGTATAATCTTTCAACTCATAAAAATTCACCCTAAAATATGACTCAAAAACCTGAAATTAAATTGTTTGACGAGAAACTTGTTCGTACTGTTTGGGACGACGAACAAGAAAAATGGTATTTCTCTGTAGTAGATGTGGTTGGTATTCTTACTGATAGTCCAAATCCTAACAATTATTGGAAAGTTTTAAAAAACAGACTAAAAAAAGAGGGAAATCAGTCGGTTACAGATTGTAACCAACTGAAAATGCTTTCGCGCGACGGTAAGTATTATAAAACTGATGCACTTGATACAGAGCAACTTTTCCGTTTTATACAGTCAATTCCTTCACCTAAAGCTGAACCATTCAAATTGTGGCTGGCACAAATTGCTAAAGAACGGTTAGACGAATTGCAAGATCCTGAACTTACTATCGACAGAGCAATGTTTCAATATAAGCAGTTAGGATATTCGGACAGTTGGATAAATCAACGTCTGAAAAGCATCGAAATACGCAAAGATTTGACAGATGAATGGAAACGTCATGGTTTGGAAGAAGGTGTGCATTTTGCAACATTAACAGATATTATTTACAAAACTTGGGCTGATAAAACAGCGAAAGAATATCGTCAATACAAAGGATTAAAAAAAGAAAACCTTCGTGATAATATGACTAACACGGAGTTAGTATTAAATATGTTAGCCGAGCTTTCTACCAAAGAGATATCCGAAGCTAAACAGCCTGAAACCATATCTGAACATGTAGAAATAGCAAAACAAGGTGGCTCGGTAGCCCTAAATGCTCGCTTAGAATTGGAAAAACAAACTGGAAAATCGGCTATTTCGCCTCTAAATGCAAAGCAAGTATTGCAAAGTGCTAAGGACATGCAATTAGAAATAACAGATTAAACAAATTATTTTTAATTGATGATTTATTGTCAGTTTTCAATAATGCTTAGGCTAAAAAATATTTAATCATAATTAGTTTAATATCAGATATATGATATTAAACTAATTTTTTTATTGCAAAATAATTGCACATTTATTTTGTCATTTAAAATATTATCCTTTTCTTTGTGGCATAGTTACATAGGTCACTAAACTAATATGCCATGATTAACATTAAAAACCTTTCGTTTTATTACAAAAAGAAGTCGCCCTTGTTCAACGATTTTTCGTTGACACTTGAGAATGGGCGCATTGTAGGACTGCTCGGAAAAAACGGCGCAGGCAAATCCACACTGTTGAGCCTTATTGCCAGCCTTAATCAACCCAAAGCGGGTGAAATAAATGTAAATGGTTTTGTGCCATTCAATCGCAACCCTAACTTTTTGGCCGACATTTACATGGTACCCGAAGAATTTTCGTTTCCACATGTGAGTATAGCTACTTATGTAAAGGCTTTTAGCCCACTTTATCCGGCTTTCGATAACGGAAAGCTGAAATCAATTTTTGCGGAATTTGAATTGGATTCGTCATCCAATCTTAACAAACTCTCGCATGGACAGCGCAAAAAATTCCTGATTGCCTTTGCACTTTCTACCAATTGTAAAGTGTTGGTATTCGACGAGCCAACTAATGGGCTGGATATTCCTTCGAAAAGTCAGTTTCGTAAAATTCTGGTGAGTTCGGTTACCGATGAGCAATTGGTAATCATTTCTACTCATCAGGTAAAAGACATCGACACCATAATCGACAAAGTGGTGGTAATTGACAATGGTACAATTATTTACAATGAAAACACCGAGGAGATTACGCAGAAACTGTTTTTTGAAACGGTTAGCACAATCCAAAATAACAAAAACATTTTGTATTCGGAACATTGTACATTAGGATTTAAAACAATAAGTCCTATAGTAAAAGAAGAATCCGCTCTTGATTTAGAATTGCTTTTTAACGGAATAATCAACAAATCAATCATTTAAACTATGAACATCAGACAAAATTTCGACATGAAAAGATTCGTAAAGTTACTTAAGAATGATTTCTTATTAAACTACAAATCATATCTTCTTATCGTAACAGTCTTTATAGTAATATATTATCTGTTTATGATATTTACTATGACCAACTTTACAAAAACTTACAATTCACGCGACTATACGAATGCATTTTTATTCGGTTTATTTGCTTATAGTTTGTTTGTTGGTTCGGCATTTCCGGCTCTTAGTTCAAAAAATGCGACACATACTTATATTATGACTCCTGCATCAACTTTCGAAAAGTATAGCCTTCAATTTCTTATTCGTATTGTTTTTGGAATAATTGTTTTAATGGTTAGCTTCTGGGCAGTAGCACATCTTGCCCGAACGACAGCACTTCAAATGGAATCGGTAAAACGATCCGGATTATTTATAGATACTTTTAACTTTAGGATGCTTTATGATGTTTACACAGATAATATGGGTATGTACATATTCATCATTTTTACAATTTTATATTCAGTAGGGATTTTTCTTTTTTCAATTCGTGTGTTTTTCAGGAAAATTGCCGTTATTAAGTCAGTTTTAGTGCTTTTTATGGCCTTATTTATTTTGTATTCAATAATGGTATTGCTATCACATCTGTTCTTTCCGCTTACAACACATGGATTTGAAGTTAGTCCTCACTATTCGTTAGGAAGAGAAAAAATGTTTGATTTTATAAATTATATCTCGTTATTCGTTCTAATAAGTATTTTATTTATTCTACCGTTAGGATATTTTAAGCTCAAAGAAAAACAAGTTTAGCTATGGAATTTCATTCAACTAAAGGGATTTTCCAACAAATAGCCGATAATATATCGCATCAAATTTTGGAAGGGAAAATTCAGCCAGGCGAGCGGATACCTTCGGTGCGCGATTTGGCGATTGAGTTTGAAGTGAATCGTAACACACTTTTACGAACCTACTCCATTTTGGAGGATGCAAGCATAATAACAAATAAACGCGGCATAGGCTTTTTTGTTAGCGACAATGCTATTGAACTCATTCTTGAAAAAGAAAAAAAATCATTTTTTGATGACGAAATGCCTGAAATTATTCGAAAAGCAAAACTGCTAAAAATAAAAACAGCTGAATTACAAGATTTAATACAGACATTAAACGAAAATGACAATGAAAAAAAGTAATTTTATAATAATCCTTTGGGGCGGATTAATGCTTAGTTTATTATTGGTGTTATTTATAGTATCAAAATATATTATGGAAAATCAATCATACGACTATAATTCAAAGAAATACAATTTGTCCAACATTTCGACTATAGTTCTTGATAATCAAACAAAATGTTATGTAAGTTCAGGGGATAATACTGTTGTGAATTTCGAATTTTGGGGCAAAGATGAAAATTTACCTGAAAAACTTTGCATAAAAAACGACACTTTGTATCTGAATTATCAGTTTAATAAACCCGAAACTAATATACATATTTATTGCAAAAATATTAAGAAGTTTATCGTGAAAAACAAAAGTAATTTAACCATAAACAAATACGCATCCGATTGCCTCAAAGTGAATGTGTTTTCAAAATCGCATGTTTCATTAAGATGTGGTGAAAACAGGAATGAAGAAGGAACGAAAAACATACTAAACATTGATTTTAAAATAGTTGAGCATTCAATGCTGAGTGTTACAAACTCAAAACTGAATTCATTTAAAGTAGTAGCAAATAATTCATTAATTTCTACTTCTTATTCGGAGATTAATATAATTAATTTAGACTTGAGGTCAGGTTCTCAGTTCTACGAAAATGATATTAAATGTACAGAAAGTTTTCAATTGAAATCGGATAATAAAAGTAAATACTCCATTCAATATAATTACAATGAAAAAAAGTAACATATTCGTACTATTAATCGGGTTGTCGGTTGTTTTGTTTTTAGCAATAATATGTGTTGTAAGTAAAAAAATGACAGATTCGAATAAGAAAGATTTTCTACAAAAAGAAATTGAATTATCTGACTTTTCGGTTATTGTTGGTGAGCCACGTTCCCGGTTTGAAGTAACATCAGGAAAATCGAATAAAATAATTATCGGATATGCTGGCGCAAAGGATATTCGTTCTGATTTTTACAAACTGAAAAATGATACTTTGTATTTTCTAAAGCCGAGTAAATAGAATGAT
Organism: uncultured Paludibacter sp.; assembly: GCA_964466415.1. GTDB lineage: Bacteria > Bacteroidota > Bacteroidia > Bacteroidales > Paludibacteraceae > Paludibacter. The sequence goes on along the minus strand of CAYXQZ010000202.1, from coordinate 1,266 downwards.
TCGTTGAGATTTATTGTGCAATGTAAAAGCTTGAAAGTAATAAATATAAAGAATGGCTCGGTTTGCTCAATAGCGGGCTTTAAGGCTAAAAGTCTGTCAGTAAATAGCAATTCCGGCAAGTTGATTTTTGGAGACAAATCAATTCATATTTTCGGTTATAATTATTGGGTGGAAGTTGAACAACTTAACGTTTCAGCCAATAAAGGAAAGGTGCTATTTCAAAATATGATACTAAATAAAGCTAACATTCGTTTAAAGCAAGCAAAAGGAGAATTTTTAGGCGAAGTAAATATTGGCTACATGGACTTGCAACTGTCTGATAACTCAAAGCTTGTACAATTTTACTCTGACAATTATGGCAATATCCGAAATACTAATTTTAAATCTGATGCAAGTAGTAAATTCCAAATATATAAAGACTGACAAAAGCATTATAAATCTCAAATTAATTTTGCCGCAAGAATTACAATAAAATCAGATTTATTTAACCAAAAAACTACATCAGATTTAACATTATTAAAACAAATAACTCCCAAATAAATTATCTCATGAAAAAAAATCAAATCACAGCATTAATCATGCTCATTTTATGCATTTCAGGCATTGCACAAACTACAGTAATTAACCCAAAAACCGGATTTAGTACAGCCAACAATGTACAAATAACGAAAGTAGAATTGACTGACACAGCAACAATTCTTAGTTTCGATGTGAAGTACACACCCAAATGGTGGATAAATATACCGCTTAAGACTTTTATTGAACCTGTAAATTCGAACGAAAAATATTTTGTAAAATACAGTGAAGGCATTACGCTGAACAAACGTTTTTTTATGCCAGAAAGTGGCAAAACATCGTACCGTTTGTTTTTTGATGCAATGCCTAAAGGTACCGATGTGATCGATTTTAGCGAGGATGCCGAAGGTGCCTGGCAAATATATGATATTGCTTTAAAAGCAACAACTGCCAAATCCATTTTACCCAAAGAGTTGTATGCCAATTGGTTTAGTACTGCTACCGGCGATTTGGAATTGAGTATCAACGATAAATTTGCAGTTTATAAAAACAAGCTTTGGAACATTAATCAGTTTAAAGCGGGTAAAGATGCAAGCACTATCAGCTTAAGCTCAAAGGAAGGAAAAACGGCTGTTTTGTATTGTAAACCGGTGGATGCAAACACCTGTTTGTTTGGCGAATCGGCCACGGAGCTGAAGCAATATAGCAACAACAGTGCTGAAGTATTGAAAACAGCTACCATCGACAATA
>CAYXQZ010000201.1:0-5522 GCA_964466415.1 uncultured Paludibacter sp. | reverse complement strand
ATGGCTGAAATTGAACACGAAGGTAAACTTACACTCGGTCACAATGTAAAAATTGGATATTTCGCTCAAAATCAAGCTTCTATGCTTGATGAAAACTTGACCGTTTACCAAACAATCGACGATATTGCTGTAGGCGATATCCGAACCAAAATTAAAGATTTGTTAGGTGCATTTATGTTTGGAGGTGACGAATCATTCAAAAAAGTGAAAGTGCTTTCAGGAGGAGAACGTACACGATTGGCGTTATTGAAATTATTGCTCGAACCAGTTAATTTATTGATTCTGGATGAGCCTACCAACCATTTGGATATGCGCACGAAAGACATTCTGAAACAGGCACTCGCTGATTACGATGGTACTTTGATAGTTGTATCGCATGACCGCGACTTTTTGGACGGATTAGTAACCAAAGTATTTGAGTTTGGAAACCAACGCGTTACGGAACACTTTGAAGATATTTATGGCTTTTTGGCTAAAAAGAAAATGGAGAGTCTCAAGGAAATTGAGCGAAAGTAAAAAAAGGAAACATTTATACCGAATAATTCGAAAACTTATCCATAACATGTTGGTAATAAGTTTTCGATACAGGTATATCGGGTGTATTAACCGCATCCATTTCCAAAAAAATGCCATCCTTGGTTTTTCGAAGCACTTTTACTTTGTCCAAATTTACAATATAAGACCTATGGCAGCGTACAAGTGGAGTTTCCTTAGTTAAGTTTTCGTCCATCCATTTCAATGAATTTCGAATTAAAAAATGAGATAATTTCGATTTGTTCATATAATGTATGGTAGCATAATTTTCGGACGAATCTACGTACAAAAGATGCTCTAAATCAAGCGAAATTTTAAATTCACCTTTCTCATCAGGAAAAGCAATCAGGTGTCGCTTTGGGCCTTCCTTTTCAGGCTCTTCTTTCGAAATTTGTTCCAATAATTTATTTTTTTCGCGCCATGAGAAATACAACCAAAGCATAGAATATGGCAATAATAATACCCAAGCAGTGTTTTTTGACGATTGAACAAATATTTCAAGGATTTCACGTTCGGCTCCAATACGAGGAAAGTAACGCGAGAAAATGGTGTAAAAAAGTGACATAAATGCTACTTCGGCAAATACATGCAATGCAAATTGCCAAATATGTAGTTCGCGATTACGAGTGTATCTAAGCATTATTATTCTGCTTACAACCACTACCAACATACCTGTAAGAATAATCAAACTCGAAAAAAAGAAGTATTTAAATTCAGAAATATTGGGATACCAACCACGAGAATTAAATGGCTGAAAAATATTAATAAAAAGTAATGCAAATGTAGCAGTGAGTAATATCAATCTAATGACATTACCTTTTTCATACATATATGCTGGAATTTTTGACTGCATTTATACTGCGGTTGTTATTTTATACAAAAGTATATTATTCGAACCAATTGACCAACTAATTCAACTATTTTATACTTCGAAAGATTTTAGTAAATTTGCATTTAAAATTTGTTATATACAATTGATAATTATGGATTTATTTTTGATAATTACAGCAGGTATTTTACTTATAGTGGGGTTATTAGGTGCCGTATTACCTATTCTTCCTGGTATTCCTCTAAGCTATGGTGGAATTTTATTACTCCACTTCACCGAAAAATATCAATTCCAAACAAACTTTTTAATACTTTGGGCAATTATTGTTGTCATTATACAAATACTCGATTATTATATTCCGATTTGGGGTACTAAAAAATTTGGAGGATCTAAGTCGGGCATTCGTGGAAGCATAATTGGGTTGCTGTTTGGTGTTTTTTTAGGCCCATTCGGTATAATCTTCGGACCTTTTGTTGGAGCGCTTATAGGTGAACTCATTGCACAAAAACCAACACAAGAGGCTCTGAAAGCTGCATTTGGAGCTTTTTTAGGATTCATAGTTGGTACTGTAAGTAAACTTGTGGTAGCTGGAATGCTAATTTATTATTACATCATTACCATTATTTGACAGTTTACTTTGTGGCATAATGATTGAAATAATACTTTGTCTCACATTTTTTTAGAGACTTAATTTAATAATATACAACCATTTAATTTAAAATTAAAAATTAAGTGGTTACAATTTATCTGTATTAATTTTGCCAAATTGGCAGATAAAACAACAATTAAAACTAATGAACAACCATTTTGACAATTTTTTCGGTGAAGGTATGATGGAGTCGACAGAAGTATTTCCAATAATTTCGTTTGATGAGCGTTCGCCAGACATAAATATGGCCGATGGTGAGGTATTAGCTATTTTGCCTTTGCGTAATATGGTAATATTCCCTGGAGTATTATTGCCTGTATCTGTTGCTCGCTCTAAATCATTAAAATTATTACGAACTGCACACGAAAATGGAAAATATATTGGAGTTTGTACGCAAATGGATAAAAAACTCGAAGATCCAACCATTGAGCAATTGTACCAAACAGGTACTATAGCCCAAATTGTGCGCATTCTCGAGATGCCCGATAATTCAACCACTGTAATTCTCGAAGGCAAACAACGTTTCAGAATGGGCGAACAAATGACGACCAAACCCTATATAAAAGCGAAAGTACATCCATTAGTAGATATAGCACCTACCGACCTAAAAGACAGTGTTTTCCAGGCGCTTATATCATCAATAAAAGACATAACAACAACAATCATTAATAATTCTGGTTTTCTTCCTCCCGAAACAACTTTTGCTATCCGTAATATTGATAATCCAATATTCCTTATTAATTACGTATGTGCCAATTTTGGAATGAATGTAGTTGAAAAAATGAACTTATTGGAAAATGATGATATACTCGAAAGAGGCTATCTGCTTTTGCAACAATTGAATAAGGAATCGCAATTGCTAGAGCTAAAAATGTCTATTCAGAATAAAGCCAAAGAAGGAATGGACCAGCAGCAGCGCGAATATTATTTGCAGCAGCAAATGAAAACTATTCAAAATGAATTGGGTGGAAGCTCGCCTGAATTAGATGTTCAAGATTTCAAACAACGAGCCGCCTCCAAAAAATGGAACGAACAAACAGCCAAAATTTTTGAAAAGGAGCTTAAAAAATTAGAACGAACCAGTCAGCATTCGCCTGATTATTCTACGCAATTGAATTATATTGAAACAATGCTCGATTTGCCTTGGAATGTGTACAGCGAAGATAATTTCAATCTGAAAAATGCAAAAAAGGTACTTGACACCGATCATTTTGGACTTGAAACTGTAAAAGACCGCATTATTGAGCACTTAGCAGTTCTAAAACTAAAAGGTGATATGAAATCGCCAATTCTTTGCCTGTATGGCCCTCCCGGAGTTGGAAAAACTTCGCTCGGAAAATCGATTGCAGGTGCTTTGAATCGCAAGTATGCACGAATTTCGTTAGGTGGTTTGCACGACGAGGCTGAGATTCGCGGTCATCGTCGCACTTATATTGGAGCATTGCCCGGACGAATTATGCAGAATATCCAAAAAATGGAAACTTCAAATCCAGTATTTGTGCTCGATGAGATTGACAAAGTAAATGCCGATTATAAAGGCGATCCTTCGTCGGCATTATTAGAAGTACTTGACCCTGAGCAAAATACTACCTTCCACGACAATTACTTGGATATTGACTTTGATCTTTCGAAAGTGTTATTTGTTGCAACTGCTAATAATCTGAATACTATTCCACGCCCCCTACTCGACCGTATGGAACTGATTGAAGTTAGTGGATATACGCAGGAAGAAAAAATTGAAATTGCACGTAAACATCTTATTAATAAGGAATTGGAAAATCACGGCTTAAAACCCGAACATTGCCAATTATCAAAACCATTATTAGGTCAACTTATCGAATCGTATACACGTGAATCGGGAGTTCGTGAACTGAACCGACAAATAGCTTCGCTTATGCGAAAAATTGCTAAAATGGTGGCCACAGATGAAGAGTATAATACAGAAATTAGTATCGAAGATCTTAAAAAGTATTTAGGTGCGCCTCGATATAATAAAGATAAATACCAAGGAAATGAGTATGCAGGTGTAGTTACAGGACTAGCATGGACACAAGTTGGTGGCGAAATTCTGTATGTTGAGTCCAGTTTGAGTAAAAGCAAAGCGCCAAAACTAACGCTTACAGGTAACTTAGGCGATGTAATGAAAGAATCGGCTGTATTAGCGCTTGAATATATTAAATCGCATGCTGAAAAATTAGAAATTGAACCACTTTTGTTCGACGAGTGGAATGTGCATGTTCACGTTCCGGAAGGCGCCATTCCAAAGGATGGTCCATCGGCTGGTGTCACTATGGTTACGGCTCTTGTTTCGGCATTTACCAAACGTAAAGTACGTAAGAACTTAGCTATGACAGGCGAAATTACCCTCCGCGGTAAAGTGCTTCCTGTAGGTGGAATTAAAGAAAAAATACTGGCTGCCAAACGTGCAGGCATAACCGACATTATACTTTGTGCTGATAATCAAAAAGATATCGACGAAATTAAAGCTTCTTACCTTAAAGGACTGAAATTTCACTTTGTAAGCGATATAATGGAAGTAGTGGAGTTTGCGCTTTTAAAAGAAATGGTGAAATAAATTATTAGTCGATTTGAATATATCTAAATTTATAATTTAAAACAAATTAAATATCAATTATTTAACCCCCAAAATTCAATTTGAGTTTTGGGGGTTTCTTGTATCTATTAGCGTATTTAAACATATTTAACTTTAATATATCAAAACATTTATATTACTTTGCAGTGTATTAATAGACTTATTAAACTAACTTATTAAATATGGAAATTAATTCCGAGAAATCAATGGAACAACTGATTCTGGATACGGCAGAACAGCTGTTTTTGGAAAAAGGTTTTGCTTCAACTTCAACTACTCAAATTGCTAAAGTGGTGGGTTGCAATCAGGCATTGATTCATTATTATTTTAGAACTAAAGAGAATCTTTTCAATTCAATTTTCGAGAGTAAGTTTAAAATGCTGTTTCAGCGTGTTTTTGATACAACTCAACTCGAAAATTTGAGTTTTACCGACAAAATAAAACACATTGTGGAGACTCATTTTGATATACTTTCTGAAAATCCGAAAATGCCGATGTTAATTCTCAATGAATTATCCCGTCAGCCGGAACAAATAAAAGTATTAAAAGAAAGACTCCACGCTTTACCTGAAAAGCTTATTACTATTATGAGCAAAGAATTGGAAAGTGAAATTGCTGCCGGAAATGTAAGAAACTGCTCTTTTATAGATATTATGTTTACAATTGTTTCACTCAATTTAGCGCTATTTACACTGCTGCCAATTGCAGTGAATATTGCTGATCTAAACGATATACAACTAAAGTTTTTACTTGCTCATCGCCGTTCCGAGAATGTGAATATTGTATTGAGTTATTTACGCCCTTAATTTTTAAAACAAATTAAACATGAAAAGATTAAGTTTAAGAGTTACTTTACTATTTGTGCCTTTATTGACTATGAGTCAAAATATTACGCTCGATATTTGTCAACAAAAAGC
>CAYXQZ010000200.1:0-5538 GCA_964466415.1 uncultured Paludibacter sp. | reverse complement strand
ACGCTTACAATGCTTTGCCAATAGGCAATGCCACAAATTTGCCGATAGGTTATTTTTCAAAAGCTGGAGGTGCAAGCACTATCAGCGCAAGCAATGTAAATGTGGCAGGATTGTCGAAACTTATATTGGCAGATAATAAAACCGGAGCTAGCACCGACTTGTTGAGCGAATCGTACAGTTTCACAGCCGATGCAGGTACAAACAATAGCCGTTTTAGTATTATTCCACAGCGCATTTCAACTGCAACAGAAGAACAATCGGTAGATAGAAAACCCGTTGTGTCGGTTGTTGGTTCGAAAGTTATAATCAGCAACTTATCAACAAATGCTGTGATAAGGATATATGATGCCACCGGAAAGCAACTACTTATTACGAAAGCCAATGAAACAAATCGTTTTGAAACTGAATTGAGTGTTGCCGGAATGTATATTGTGAGGATTGATGTTGATTTATTAAAAAATTATTTTAAATTTGCAATTAAATAACTGAAAAATCACATCGCCAATATGAATACAACAGCTCTTAAACAACTGTATAATTCGCCTCAAATACAGCGAATTAGTCTGGATAATGAAATTTCGCTGATATTAATTTCGGGTAATCCGGGAAATCCTTCCCCACAATCGTCAACTTCGATGCCTGAATTCTTTAATAATCATCCGGTAAAAGATGTGCAAGTGTAAATAAGGAATCATTTAAACTTCTACCATATTGGTAAAAGCAATTAATTTGAATCAATATAAAAAAATAGAGTATAACTTCTTGGTTATACTCCATTTTTTGATTTTATTTATCGTGTTTCCACTATAAATTTACATTTCCTATACTACCTGAGAATTTGGATAATGTAAGTTTTTTGGCTGCAACCATACTCCCTTCCGAAAAGTACAAGTTACTGATTTCCACTTCAAAATCAGGAGCGCTTCCTATTATTGCAGTCTTCATAGCCAGCTTAAAATCATAGTTGTAACCACCCTTACTCTTAATCGATTAATCGAAAATCGATTGGTAGGAACCTATTTTATGGTAAAAAAAACAATTAAAATAAATCATACACTAAAGTTAAGATTTCTGGATTTCAAAAATTAGCAAAAAAAATGAAGCTCAACAAGAGCCATTATGGGCAATTGATTTTGCTTGAATGCATTTTAATGCTTGAATAAGCTATAAACATAAAGCTGAAATACGTGTTAAATATTATTAAATATTCAACTTCTCATCAGCCTTTAATTCAGCCATTTACACCTGAAACTGATTGTAAATTTTACATTCAGCTGTCATACTTTATACCACAAAAACAGACTTAGCACTTAAATATTCGACAATACATTTTCATGTTTATTGTTCATTCCATTCGTTTTTGTATAATTCACACTTTTTGCTTTGAGTTATTTTCAAATTATTATTTTCAATTAATTTGTCGTTGTAATTGCTACAAAAAACAGCAGCAATATTCAACCTAATATATTAGTAATGAATAATATGCGTATTGGAAATCTATATTAAACACTTATATTTGCACTTCAATTATTTCAAAACACTTTTTTTCATCTATCTAATACGCTGCCTTATGAAAACGTTTAAATTTAGATTTATTTTTGTTGTGGTTTTTATGTTGTTAGTTGCATTATCGGCAATTACCGCTACTCCTATTGACTCCACTCAAGTTCGATATGTAAAATTTTCTACTTCTGTAAATGCCATCACAACTAAAATAGAGCTGAACGAAATCAAGGCTTATGTGGATGGTGACAATGTAGCTAAAAACAAAGTAGTAAATTCAAGTACCTTTAATTGCAATACCAGTATTAATGATGACAATATTAGTACTTCTTGTTTTTCAAATGATTATCTTGATTTATCAAGTGACCTAGGTAAGGGTCCTACCATCAATAATCCTCATTATGTAGTGGTAGATATGTTAGCAACATATAATTTAGATAGCTTAAAATTAGACCTTGTCGGAGGGGGTTGGAATTTTGATTACACATTCGATTTTTTTGTCTCAACAGATGCTTCAAACTGGTCGTTGGTGGATCACCAAGACAGATCACATGGTCTTTTTACCTACAAAATAATACCCATCCAAAACATTCGATACATTAAATATGCTTGTTATTATAGTTCGGATTTTGGACAGGCGAACGTACAAGAAATTAAAGCTTACAGCGGTGGTGTTAATGTGGCTTTAAATAAAAATGCAAGTGCGAATAGTTGCGAATGGGGCGATCCCGTCCAAAATGCTAAAAGAGCAATTGATGGTAGTTCGGGTTCAAGATGGTCAAGTAACAGGAACGACCACATAGCAGGACCACGACCTGAGACTGTGCCCGTAAGTGTAATTGTTGATTTAGGTAGCATACAGACGGTTGATAGCTTGTTTCTAAACTATAACAACAGCACAATATTTACATTTTCAACTTCAACCGACCAGAGAAATTGGACACAAATTGACCAGCGATTAAATGATCAAAATAAATACATTTACAAACTAAACCCGTTTGCTAAAGTTGCTTTATCAATGGTATCTTATGGTAGTGCAAGTGCAAACTGTAAGGTAAAGAATGCATCGGATGGTGGTTCTACAATAACTGACAAAGGAATCTGCTGGAACACATCCAATAACCCTAGCATTTTGGATCATAAATTAAGTTACGGAGTTGGCAAAGGGAACTTTACAGCAACAGTTCCCAACCTGGTTGAAAACACCATATATTACATAAGAGCCTATGTTACAAATGCTGCTGGAACGAAATATAGTAATGAGCAAATTATTCAATTAGGCTTGCTTGTTGAAACCGATGTGGTTTCGAATATCTCTTTCACAAATACTACTTGTGGAGGCAATATTTCTGCCATGAATGGCATTGAGGTCATCGAAAAGGGTGTTTGCTGGAGCGGCACACCGACGCCATATATCTATTACCACCATCATAGTTTGGATGGAGCAGGTGCGGGTGATTACACAAGTCAGATCTCTAATTTTACCGCTGATTTTACCTATTATGTACGCGCTTACGCTACAACAAGTTTGGGAACATTTTACGGCGATGCTCGTAGTTTCATTTTCAACCCCAAAAAATATATTGCATCGGATGGTTGGTGTTTTGCAGATCACGTTTTCACAGAAAGTGACACATACAACGAGCAGCCTTTTTTTACAAGTCAATGGGGTAGTTCCATGTATTTTGATGGTGCGGCATGGACTATGGATGGGTTTATGAGTTATGAAAGCGGAAATCCTCCATTGGAAGGTTGGGAAGATGGTACTATTTTAACATTAGAAGAAACACCTGTTGCTACAGTAACTTTTGATAAAGATACGTTAAAAGAATCATCATTTAACGATGGAAAAATCAACGAAACACTTACAATAACGCACGATAACATAAACGGAACTTCATTTACTGGAACCAATAATGAAAACTTTATTGAAACAGGTAAAGCGGTTGTTCGTAATCTGCCCGCAGGATTAACAGCCCGCATTATTCGAAAAAGCGACCTCACACTTACTTTGTCCATTACAGGGACTGCCTCTGCACATGCTAAAACCAATGATGTAAGCAATGTAAAAGTAATGTTGATGCCTGCCGCATTTACTGATGGAAATACAGTTACAACTAAAGGGAATGTGGCCTTAGTCGCTATTCACTTTATTGACCCGGTCGATTTATCCGTAACCGGCACCAAAAATTGCTCTGAAGTGAGTATGACAGCCGAAAGCAATGTAATTCTGGAATGCAACAGCACATTGAATATAGGTGCTCAGCGCGAAATGAATCAGTTGACAATTAATCCGGGAGCAAAACTAAATTTATCAAATTCACTCACTTTGGAGGATTTAGTTCTGAAAGCCGACGACAGTGAATCGTTCAGTGCCAAATTGGGCAGTTGTATGACGGTAAACGGCACACTTACCTTCGAAAAAACCATGCTCGACTCCAAATGGTATTTCCTTTCGTTCCCTTGCGATGTGAATGTAAGTGACATTAGCATGGTGGGTGGCGGAACGCTCGATACCGATTTCTTTATTCTGACTTATGATGGTGCAAACCGGGCTATCAACGGCGCAGTAAATAACTGGAGCCACGTTACAAGCGGAACACTAACCGCCAAAAAAGGCTATGCTTACGGCTTGAAAACCGGTCTGGGAACAAAAATACTTTCGTATGCGCTGAACAAAACCATTGCCGAATGCGAAACCGATGCTACTGTTCCAACCACATTCTACGATGGTAGTTTGGGTGCGAATCACAAAGGTTGGAATCTGATTGGACAACCGTACATAAGCAAATTCGCCGGCTCGAATGTTGGCATTAACTACCTCACAACCTGGAATGGAAGCACCTACGTTGGTCAGGCAAAAAATCTGGTTAGCAGCATCAATCCGTTCGAAGCATTCTTTGTGCAAGTAGGCAGCACCGCTCCAATATCGTTTGCACTTTCGGGTCGTCAGGCAGTGCGCAGTGTAGTACAGCAGGATTTGCAGCAGTCGTTGCAATTAAATATGACGAATAATTCGGGAACTGATTTCAGCACGTTGATTTTCGACAATGAACTGAGCAGCGATTACGAAATTGGGCAGGATTTGGAAAAATGGATAACTACAACTATCGCCAAACCACAAATCTACACCGTGCTGAACAACGTGAAATACGCTTACAATGCTTTGCCAATAGGCAATGCCACAAATTTGCCGATAGGTTATTTCTCTAAATCAGGAGGTGCAAGCACTATCAGCACAAGCAAAGTAAATGTGGCAGGATTGTCGAAACTTTTATTGGTAGATAATAAAACAGGAGCCAGCACTGACCTGTTGAGCGAATCGTACAACTTTACAGCCGATGCAGGAACAAATAACAGCCGTTTTAGTATTATTCCACAGCGAATATCGACCAATAATCAAACTAAAATTGACAATGGTAAGCCTTATGCGTTTGCACAACAGTCCAAACTTACAATTAGAAATTTAAGTCAGAACACTACAATCCGCGTATACAATATTACTGGAAAAATAATTCACGCTGGTTTTAACAATGGAAATGACACCTATGTATTAAATCTAAAATCTACAGGAATGTACATGGTGAAAATTGACACAAAATCAGAAAGTTCAAGTTTCAAAGTTGTAAACAATTAAAAATCGAAAACAAATGAATACAACTCTCTTTAAAATAGAATACAGTTCACCAACTATCGAACGGATTAATCTCGACAATGAAATCTCGTTAATATTGGTTTCGGGCAGCCCAGGTGATCCGATTGGTCAATCGAACTCAGACCCGCCGGAATACTTCAACACTAACCCGTTAGCTTAATTAAACAAAAAAGCACTTATCCAACTGAGAAATATAGGATAAGTGCTTTTTTATAAATCAGATGTGACTGATCTTAATAAATAAATCAAATAAGTTCATCCCTCCTATCCTACAATCAATTTTACTACAAAAAAAATCGTTTGCCGAATTGTTTCTATGCAAATGAACAGTTTGGAACAAAAATTGTATCTTTGTGCAACAGAAATAAAACAACTATGCA